>NZ_CFRCNA010000021.1:0-22673 GCF_986145555.1 Fannyhessea sp. | reverse complement strand
TGGTTGGTACATTCCCGAGTCGCAAATTGTAACCGATGAAAATATGCGTTGGGTTCGTGAAGTTGCGCCACTCGCACCACTTCACAATCCTGTTGAAGCCGATGTAATTGATATCTGCCGCACTATGTTTCCTTCTATTCCCAATGTAATTGTGTGTGATACTTCGTTTCATTTTCATATGCCTGAGGAAGCCTCTCGCTACGCTTTACCTCGTGACGTTGCCCAAAAATTACATATTAGAAAATATGGTGCACATGGTACTTCGCATCGTTTTATTTGGAAAGCTGCTCACGAATTTACCGATGGCGCTATTCATAAACTTGTAAGTTGTCACTTAGGATCGGGCGCGTCGCTTTGTGCAATCAAGGATGGAAAATCCATTGATACAACCATGGGCTTAACACCACTTGACGGACTTATTATGGGCACTCGTTGTGGAACGCTTGATCCAGCTGTTGTCTTTTATCTTGTGCGTGAGGGTCATTATACTATCGATGAGATTGATACCATGATGAATAAGCAGTCTGGCTTAAAGGCTCTGTCATCTGTTTCATCTGATTCTCGTGATATTGAACAAGGTGCGCAAGAAGGAAATAAAGATTGCCAACTTACGCTCAACATGTATTACTATCGTTGCGCTGCTCTTATTGCAGAGATGGCGCAAGCTATGCAGGGTTTTGACGCTATGGCATTTTCTGCAGGTATTGGTGAAAATTCTGCAACTGTTCGTGCGGGCGTTGCCAAACGCCTTGAATGGCTTGGAGTTAAAATTGACGCTGAGAAAAATGCCGTGAGAAGTGGGGAAGTCCGCGATATTTCTGCACCAGATTCAAAGATTCGTGTGCTTGTTGTTCCTACCAACGAAGAACTTATGATTGCTTTGGACGTACAAAAATTAGTAGGGTAGCTGATTTGCGTCTCTAGACGTCTGTCTTTAACTGAATATTTGACATACGTGGTGAAATGCATATCAAAATACATACAAAAACTCCCGAGGAGCCTCGCAACTCATATTGAGTTAAACGAATGCGCACTCGGGAGTTTTTCTTACGTCGAAGCTATGTAGGCAAACCGCACGTGTCTCATACATGCCGCACTTGTTCTGCGCGTGCTCACAAATTACATACTGATGTAGCTGATGGTTACAGCTGATTGGTTTTACTTGTTTGATCCTTCTTCATGGAAGTAATTTGAGCGTTTCATATCGTTAAAAATCACATGAATATGCTCTTTGGGCGCGTCAGCATAGGTGTGTATGGTCTCAATAATTTCTTGAGCCATCTTTTTCTTTGCTTCGTCAGATCTTCCTTCGATAAGCTCTACATGTACTAAAGGCATACTTTGCTCCTTAATCTAAAATGTTTATGTACGTGTTACTACACAGATTTAAGTATACGCTTATCTTGCGGAAACGATGTAAAAATAGCATCCAAAATGTTGTACAATACAGATGTATTAACAGTTGTAAAGTTTTGTGCACAGGCTTTGCATACCTCTTTAAGGTTGTGCGGTCTTGCAATATATGAGGTAGGAATATGGCACGCATGCAAAATCTCAATCGTTCTTCACGTAATACAGAATCATTGAGCCAACAAATTGGTGACTTTTTGCAAGGGCGCAACGGATTGGATGAGCTTTCCCTGTTTTTGCTTGAGATCGCCGTTATTTTGTTCGTACTTAATACCCTTTTGTTTCACCAGCTTTTACTCTCATGGTTGATTAGATTTCTTGTGGTTTATATCGTGTTTAGATGCATGTCTTATAACATTTCTGCACGTCGCAAGGAATCTTATGCTGTGGTAAGTAAATTAGGAGCTTTTCGTCTGTGTATTTCGCAACCGCTTCTTTTTGTGAAAGAAGTAAAAGATTACAAGCACCTCAGTTGTGCCCAATGTCATCAGCATATGCGTGTACCTCGTGGAAAGGGAATCATTCGCGTAACCTGCCCTAAGTGTAATCACACGTTTGAGAGCAAATCGTAAAGGTGAAAAGCGCTTTGTCAACACCTTATATCGTATTTCTTACCGGAGGAATCGCATCGGGTAAGTCGCTTGTGGGGCACTATCTTGAAACACTTGGTGCTGTGCGTATTGATTTGGATGAGTTGTATCACGAAATTTTGGACTCAGATACACTATGCCGCCAACAGCTTGTAACATCTTTTGGAGTAGAAATCCTGTATCGGGGCGCCATTGACCGCCAAGCGCTTGCACATAAGGTATTTGGTAATCCTCATGCACTGGCAGAACTTGAACGTATTACACATCCTTTTGTTTTTTGTGCACTTAAGTTGCGCATACAAGAGCTTTGCGCACGCTCAAAGTCTTTATCGCATCAGAGCATGATTGTAGTTGAGGTTCCGCTTATTAATAAAGTTTCGGAAGTGAGCTATTTAGCAGATGAAATACTAGCTCTTATTGCACCCATGAAGGCTCGTTTGCGCTATGCACAAGTTCGCGGGCTCTCGAGAGAACAGATGTGTGCGCGTATGCGTGCACAAGTGGGAAATTCACTGCTTTGCCGTAAGAGCGATACACTTATATTAAATGCAGGTTCGATATCAATGCTTCAACAGCACGTTAAAGCGTGGTATCTGAGCCGTATGCAACGGATGATCGGTAAAGGATTGTAAATATGGGTAAGCCTCGGTTTTTTCGCTGGTTTAGAGTAATACCACTCATTTTTGTAATAGGTATATCGGCTGTTGTTCTTTTTGTTCATCTAAGCCAAGATAAACAGATTGCAAAAACGTTCTATCCAGTTCCATATGCAAAAATTATTAAGCAGGCTTCCCAAAAATATGGTGTTGATCCCTATCTTGTGTGTGCGGTTATCAAGTGTGAGTCTAATTGGAATAAAGACGCCAAATCTCAGGCAGGCGCAGTTGGACTTATGCAGATTTTGCCTGACACTGCTCAGCATATGGCAAACAAAGGTTTAATTTCTTCAAAAACGTACCCCTACCAAGATCTTTTTAATCCTCGGAATAATATTGAGTACGGGGTGGCGTATCTTGCGTATTTGCAGTCTCAACTTTCAAGTCGAGATGAAGTTGTTGCGGCTTATAATGCAGGCCCAGGCAAAGTTCAAGAATGGAAGCACGGCAGTGATGATCCCATTCATAAAAATATAACCTATGCCGAAACCAGCATTTATCTGGCTAATGTTAATCAGACCTATGAAATTTACAAGCATCTTTATCCCGACGGTATTGATTCTTAAAGGATGCATGATGAGTGCTTACAATCATTTTGGCGCGGAACTTGTTCGATTTGGACATTCAAAACAGCAGCAACCCTTTAAAGTTGTTGCTGATTTTGCACCAAAAGGAGACCAACCTCGCGCAATTAACGCCCTTACCAAAGGCGTCATGCAGGACAAGCTGCGTTATCAAACGCTTCTTGGTGTAACGGGTTCGGGTAAAACATTTACCATGGCAAACCTTATTGAGCAAACGCAAAAAACAACACTTATTATTGAGCCAAATAAAACGCTTGCCGCGCAAGTTGCAAGCGAAATGAAAACGCTTTTCCCTCATAATGCGGTTGTCTATTTTGTTTCGTACTACGATTACTATCAACCCGAAGCGTATATTCCGCAGACTGATACCTATATAGAAAAAGATTCTTCCATCAACGAGGAAGTCGAAAAATTACGACATCAAACAACTTCAAGTTTGCTTTCGCGCCGTGATGTAATTGTAGTTGCGTCGGTATCGTGCATTTACGGTATAGGAAGTCCGCAAGATTATGCAGGTCTTGCTCCTACTATCGACAAAAATACGCCGCTTGAACGTGATGATTTTATACGAAGCCTTATTGATATCCAATACGATCGAAACGATGTTGATTTAATCCGTGGAACGTTTCGTGTACGTGGCGATTGCGTTGATGTGTTTACTCCTTATGGTGAGCACCCCATTCGCGTTTCGTTTTTTGGCGATGAGATAGAGATGATTGCCGAATTTGACGAAGTGACTGGAGATACCCTTTCGCAGTATGATGCGCTTCCCATTTGGCCAGCTACGCATTATGTAAGCGCGCGGCCTAAAATAAATCATGCAATTCTTACGATTAGAGATGAGCTTGAAGCACGCGTGAAAGAGCTAAAAGCACACAACATGCTTCTTGAAGCCCAGCGTTTGCAGCAAAGGTGCAGTTACGATTTGGAAATGCTCGAAACGATGGGCTTTTGTTCGGGTATCGAAAATTATTCGCGTCACTTGGATGGTCGCAAGCCCGGCGAGGCTCCTTATACGCTTATAGATTATTTTCCAGAGGATATGCTGTGCATTATTGATGAGTCACATGTAAGTATTCCCCAAATTAGAGGCATGTACGAAGGTGACCGATCGCGCAAAATTACTCTTGTTGACCACGGTTTTAGGCTCCCTTGTGCCCTTGATAATCGTCCTTTGCGTTATGATGAATTTGAGCAACGTATACCGCAATTTGTGTTTGTATCGGCAACACCGGGCGATTACGAGCTGAGTGTAAGTCAAAACGTTGTTGAGCAAGTTATTCGCCCTACAGGTTTACTAGATCCTCGTGTTGAAATTCGTCCTACCCGTGGTCAAATTGACGATTTGGCTGATGAAATTCGTACGCGTGTGGCAAAGCATGAACGTGTGCTTGTTACAACGCTTACCAAACATATGGCAGAAGACCTTACCGAGCATTTGCTTGACGAGGGCTTTAAGGTAAACTACATGCACTCTGACACTGCCACGCTTGATCGTATTGATATTATTCGCGCTTTGCGCACAGGCACGTTGGATGTTTTAGTGGGCATTAATCTTTTGCGCGAAGGTCTTGATATTCCCGAAGTCTCACTTGTAGCTATTCTTGATGCAGATAAAGAGGGGTTTCTTCGTAACAAGCGCTCGCTCATTCAAACTATGGGGCGTGCAGCTCGAAATGCAGCAGGTTCAGTTATTATGTATGCAGATCGCATGACTGATTCTATGCAAATTGCCGTAGACGAAACAAAACGCAGGCGCACGTTGCAAATGCGTTACAACACTCAGCACCATATTGTTCCGCAAACCATCAAAAAATCGATGTTGGACGTTACAAGTTTTATTCAAGCAGCACATGAAACACTCGATTCCAAACAGCGTAAAGACGGCGTTTTCTATACTGCTTCAGGTACGCTTTCTGACAGTAACGAAACACATCAACCTTCAAAGGGCCCAAGCGAAAATTCTGCAACTCAGCTTTGTTCGTCGCTTGAGGGCATGCCAAAAGAAGATGTTGCTAAGATTATGGGTGCACTGCAAGTCGAAATGCTTGCAGCATCGGCTTCTATGGATTTTGAACGTGCAGCAAAGTTGCGCGACCAAATTGTTGAGCTCCAAAGCGTTTTAGAAGGTTTGTCTGCTGACGATATACTTGCCCGTCTCAAAGTAAGCGCTCGCTCAAAAAGTAGCTTTGGTCGTGCGCGTAGTAGGTTTAAGAAATAAGTTTTTGTGCGTTGTATACGTTCTTTGTATAACAAGTCTTGAGTAATATGTATAATTGCAGCAAAATTGCTTTGGACACCTTGTATATCTTCTAAGAACCACTCACACATTATCATTTTTTTGTCTGCTTAAACGCTCGTGCTTGTGGTCGTCGTGTTTATAATTTTTAGGTTATTAATATGATAAAATTATGATTCACTCTATTTGATATATACTAAGTTCCCTTTGGTGTGTAAGATTCTTATGCACTATATACAAGTCGGTCTCATTACCGTGTAAATATGATTTTATTTGGGTAGTAAGTATTAAAATCCATAAGCTTAAAGCTACACGAACGCATTTCACTGAACACGATGAGAGTAAGTTAGAAAGTACGGAGGAAACATGGATCAATACAGACCGCTTAATGATCATGTATACGAGTATATTATCGCATTAATCAATGATGGAAAGATTACCGCTGGTGATCGCGTAAGTGAGCAAATGATCTGTGATGCTATGGGTGTCTCGCGCACGCCTGTACGTGAAGCGCTTATCAAGTTGTCTGACGATGGGTATTTAGACAACGAGCTGCGCAAAGGTTTTCGCGTTCATGGATTTGATGAACAGGCTGCTGTTGAGATTTTCCAAATTATAGGACCGCTTGAAGGCCAGGCTGCTTGTCTTGCGGCTCAGCATTTAACGGATAGTGATTATCAGCAGTTGCAATTTTTAATCGATTCGATGGATCTTGCAATTCGTGGGGGTCTTCTTTCGCAGTACGATCAGCTGCAGCGCAAGTTTCATGAGTATTTTGTATCACGTTGCGGCAATGAACGTTTAATAAGCCTTCTTCAACAGCAAAAACGTTATTTTATTCGTCGTGAACACGTGAGCAATCATTCCGAAAGAATGCTTGAGGTTGTTCGTTCTGCTAACGAAGACCATCAGAAGATTGTTGATTTGCTTAAAGCTCACAAATTAGATGAACTCTTTACGTTTATTTGTAACGTTCATTGGAACTCATCAAAAACTAATCTTGTAACATGGTAAGGTGGTTCATCTAGTTTTTTCAGCTATAAACATTTTGCAGAGCAGATAGAATATATGGTATTCTATCTGCTTATCTGTCTAGAAGGCATAAGGAGGCTGTTTATGAAACCAAAAATTGTTGTTGCGTGTGGAACTGGTGTTGCTTCTTCGCAGATTGTTGCAGCCAAACTTATGCAATTTTGCAATAAACATTCATTTGATGTTGAAATCCAGTGTGTTCCAATTAATGATTTATCTTGCGAGCTTAAAGATGCCGCAGCTTATGTTTCTCTTGTTAAATCATCTCAATACCATGATGTGCCTGTGATTAACGGAATACCGTTTTTGACCGGTAAAGGCGCGCGCGTTGAACTTGCACATCTTACGCAAATCCTTAATGACTTAAATAACTAAACATGTAAATTCTTGCATACTCAAATACTGTAAAGGCCTCAAGCCAACAGGCATTCAATTATCACATGTTGAAGAAGTGAGCAGTTGAATGAGTGCTTGTGCGACGCGTAAGCCATCAGTTGCTGCACTCATGATTCCTCCTGCATATCCAGCTCCTTCTCCGCAAGGCATGAGTCCTTGTGTTGAAAGAGATTCAAGCGTTTCACTCCGTGTAAGCCTAAGCGGTGAACTTGAACGCGTTTCAACTCCTGTTAAAACAGCGTCTTTACAGTTAAATCCGTGCAATTTTTTGTCAAGTTCTGGCAGTGCCTCGCGCAGGGTTTGTGTAATATAGTTTGGCAAACACAGTGTTATATCGGTCCATGTTACGCCAAGCGGATATGTGGGAGTAACGCTTCTGGCGCCCGTGGACGCTCGATGCTGCAAAAAGTCGCCTACCAATTGTGCAGGCGCTTGATACGTTTCGCCTGCAATAGCATATGCTTTTTGTTCGCACTCCTCTTGTAATTTTAATCCTGCAAGAACATCCGCGCTGTCTAAATCTTCGGGGAATACATTGGCAAGAAAGCCTGCATTTGCGTTAGTTCCTGCGCGTGTTGAAAGGCTCATACCATTTGTTACCACTGCGTGTTTCTCGCTTGTTGCAGCAACTACATAACCACCTGGGCACATGCAAAAGCTAAACGCGCTTCTGGACTTAAGATGACAAGCTATTTTATAATCTGCTGCTCCTAAAATTTTTGTAGCAGGATTTGAGCCATACTGTGCGGAATTTATTGCCGTTTGCAGATGTTCAATTCTCACTCCCATAGCAAACGTCTTTTTTTCCATATATATGCCTGCGCGGTGCAACATGGTATAGGTGTCACGTGCGGAATGTCCCGTGGCAAGAATCACATGATGTGTTGCAATGTGTTCTTCACTACGAAGGGTATCGTGGGCTGTTGAACTGAGCCATATACCTGTGACTTGTTTGTTCTTAAGCTCCAAACGTGTCATCAAGGTAGAAAAGCGAACTTCGCCACCGAGCTCTTCTATTTCTTTTACCATATTGGTAACGATACGTGGCAAAATATCAGAGCCAATATGAGGTTTTGCATCCCATAGTATGTGCTCAGGTGCGCCCATACGAACAAACGTTTCTAGGATAAGCTTATGCAACGGGCTTTTTGTACCAGTTCCTAGCTTGCCATCTGAAAACGTTCCTGCACCGCCTATGCCAAACTGAATATTGCTGTTGGTATTAAGCGTCTTATGATCTATAAACTCTTGTATTGAATGCATGCGTGCAGAAGCCGATTCTCCGCGTTCGATGAGCAGCGGCTTTAAGCCTGCGTGTGCAAGATACAGCGCGGCAAAGAGACCGGCGCATCCGGCTCCCACCACAACAATTGGATAGGTGAGGGCAAGACCGCACGAAGCTGGAAATTGTGGGGAGGGTTTTGCTTCGCAATACGATACGCGTGCATAAGATACTTTATGATGGAGACCTTTACGAGCGCCTTTGTTATGAGAGCAGGTGCTGTGTGCCGTACGCTTTGCGTGAGTTTGATTTTTGTTGTAGGTATCAATGAGTTGCTGCTCATAAGCTGCTCCTTGTTTGAGAGCAATACGAACATGATACAGCATGGTAAGCGCACTCTTATGACGCGCGTCAAGTGATTTTCGGATAATGAGGCAGTTGTCTATTTCATGATCAGAAATGCCAAACATGCCGCAAAGTTGTTGAATAATCCAGCGTTTTTCATCGGCATGCCAGTGTTTGTATGTTTGTAAACTGCAGGTAAGTGAAGATATATCAATCATGTTTATTGTTCCTTCAGAGTTTTGTATGACGCGCATATGCTTCGAGCAGCACTCATGCCAGACTTCCATGCCCACGAGAGATTATACCCACCACACATGCCGTCTATGTCAAGTGCTTCTCCTATAACGTATAAGCCAGGGATATGATGAGCTTCCAATGTATGAGGATTTATGTCAGTACTAGAAATACCACCTCTATGTACCTGTGCTGACGTAGTCTGAGTAGTTGAAATAAACCTAAGTTTATAGTTTTGTATAAGTGAGCATAAAGATTCTGCATATATGTTTAGATCGGTAGACTTTTGAGGATTTTGATTGAGGTTGATAAAGCTTGTTTTGGCAAAAAACTGAGCAAGTTCGGGCGTAAAGATGCCACTAAGCGCGCAAGCTAGGTCGCGTTCAGTATACATCTTTTGTGCTACGTCTACAGAATTGTGTACGTTACACGCGCGTTCTTTGTAGGATAAGAGCGTGTTGTAGATGAGCTCATAAGCCTGTGAAGTTGTATATTCAGGCAAAAAGTTAACAACTATATGATCTTGTGGACGTGCAAATCGTGATGCATTAAAACTTACAATACCCGATATGCCATAGTCACGTATGAGTACCTCACCTGCTTCTTGCCAAATTACCTTATCTGTGCGTTCAAGAGATAATTTTGCTTGCGCGCGTAATCCATTCAACATGAAAAGTGGATCATCAGCGCAAAGTAAAGGACATAAGAGGGGAGTAAAGTTAGTTGTTGATAGTTGAGATGGAAGGATTGGCAGATTGTTTTTTCCGCCACACGCGATAACAACGTTTTGTGCAACAATTGTTTTGCGTATACGATCGTGAGTTGTACGCTGCATTGTTTGCAAATCCCATAAGTTCTCATAGCTAATTTTAAAACCTGTATCTTGTTGGTCAATACGAGTAACCGTACGTCCGCATATATGAGTGTGTTTATAGGATTCTAGAGTATTCAGTAATACTGAAGTTACCGACGAAGCTTGCAATGAGTGAGGATAGAGTCGGTCTTGTTTTGAACACCATAAGAGGCCGCATCGTTTAAAGAACGCATAAATATCTTGAAGTGCGCCAGATCCAAAGGTTTGTTCAACAAAATGTGGATCGTTATAACCTAAGGGATTAAGACTTGTTGTTGAGAAATTACACGCTCCATTACCAGTAGGAAGAATGGAAGTTCCCAGTTCTAGATTTTGTTCGATAATGCAAGGGGAAATACCATGTTCAGCCAAAGTAATGGCACACGCTAAACCAGCGGCACCTCCTCCTACGATTACAACATCTGCGCTACGAGGAGCCGTGACTTCATAAGCCTGTTGGATAAGTTGCGCCGTCCGCGCGCGTCGTGAAGGTTTTTTCCAAGTGGTATGTTTCATGCGTAGTATCCTAAAATCACAGCAGCTCACATGTTTGCAGACTGAAAGTTGTGTTTTATACAGCTCAGCATTGGCCAATAGGAGCAATAGTAGCTATGCACTTAGTTTTGTTGTGCTTCAAGATCAGTTAACACCTTAAGGGTTTTTGGTATAAGGCCTGTTTGTAAGGTAGTCTCCAGTAATCCCGTATCACAGCTCTGAGCTATGTAGGGCATGATTTCTACCTGATCAAGTGCGCAAACATTAAAATGTTGTGACGTTTCTAACAAATGCGACTCGCCATAGGGGTAGATCGTTTTGTCGCAATCAGGGCATTTTATAAAAGACATGTTTTCAACAATGCCCAAAATGTCAACTTGCATCATCTTTGCCATTTTAAGAGCTTTTCCAACAACCATTTGCACCAAATCTTGCGGCGAGGACACAATAATTACACCGTCTATAGGCATCGACTGAAAAACCGTTATGGCAACATCGCCCGTTCCAGGAGGCATATCAATAAGCAGATAATCAAGGTTGCCCCAAAGAGTATCCTCAAAAAACTGCTTGAGTGCGCCCATAAGCATAGGTCCACGCCATAGGACAGGATCGGTTTCGTGTTCAACAACCAAATTGGTGCTCATGATTTTTATGTCTTGGGACGAGCGCGCAGGAATGATCTTGTCGTCTTTTCCATAGGCATGTTGTCCAGAAAGTCCAAACATCTTAGGGATAGACGGTCCTGTAATATCTGCATCCAATATGCCAACGTTAAAGCCCAGACGTTTGAGCTCAATTGCAGATGCTCCACAGATGAGGGACTTACCAACGCCGCCTTTGCCCGATATAACGCCAATAATATGCTTTACATGGGCATGTTCGGTAAGTTCAAAGAGTTGAGGTGATTTTATCTGTTGTTCGTGTGCACGCCCATGGCCTAAGGTTTGCGCTACCTCGCGCCTGAGCGCCTCTTTATCAATATCGACAGCCACAAATACTCCTTTTATTGCATGTATGAGCATGCTGTGTTGTGTGGTAAGGTATCTTTTATTAAAAATATACCCCACTTAAACATAATTTTTTAGGGAAAGCGATCGATTCAATAGTATTACCATGCTCATCTCTATACGTATCTGCGCAAAATTCTTGTTGACGTCAATGGTATCTATGTTGCAACTGTTGTGATTTCCACGTTCGCGCATGTTCATGTTAGACTTAATACGTTGAGATAACTTAAAGAACACTTCTGTAAGGGGTTCATGTGAAAGGTATCATTTTAGCAGGTGGTTCGGGTACAAGACTTTATCCGCTTACCACCGTTACCAGCAAACAGCTTTTGCCTGTATATGATAAACCAATGGTGTATTACCCGTTGTCAACCCTTATGCTTGCAGGTATTCGAGATATTATGATTATCTCAACGCCTCATGATTTACCTAATTTCAAACGCCTGTTAGGTACAGGAGAGGATTTTGGTATTTCTCTTTCGTATGCTGTTCAGCCAAGTCCAGATGGACTTGCCCAAGCTTTTGTTATAGGCAAGGACTTTGTTGGAACAGATGCATGTGCATTAGTGCTCGGCGATAATATTTTTTATGGTAACGGCCTGGCGCTTCGTATGCGCAAAGCCTCGGCACGCGCGCAACAAGGTCGTGCAACGGTATTTGGTTATCGAGTTGACGATCCCGAGCGTTTTGGGGTGGTTGAATTTGATAATCATTTTAACGCGGTGTCTATTGAAGAAAAGCCTTTGGTGCCTAAGAGCAATTACGCAGTTACAGGGCTTTATTTTTATGATAATCGCGTCGTTGAATTTGCGTCAAAAGTCACGCCATCCGCGCGTGGTGAGTATGAAATCACCGATCTCAATCGTATGTACCTAGATGATGGTAGCTTAGACGTTGTTACTTTGGGTCGTGGTTTTGCTTGGCTTGATACGGGTACCATGGAATCGTTATTTGAGGCATCGCAATTTGTACGTACCGTTGAACAGGCTCAGGATCTACCTGTGAGCGTTCCCGAAGAAATTGCATACGAAAATGGATGGATCACCCAAGAACAGCTGGTATCCTGCGCTGATCGTTACGGAAAAAGCGATTATGGTCGGCATCTTAAAGCTGTTGCCGAAGGTAAAATCATACCGAGTGAAAAGGATTTTGAGTAATGAAACCACTTCATATTCTTATTACAGGTTCTCATGGCCAGCTTGGCTGTGAATTGCGACGCCTTTTGAGCACCTCACAAGCCGAAATAGGACCAATTCCTTCTGAATATGCGCACGCTCATATTGATTACGCAGATCTTGAAGATCTAGACATTTCTGATTACGAAGCTGTGCGTGCCTATATTGCTGACAGAGATCCTTATGATTTGGTTATTAACGGTGCAGCTATGACCAACGTCGACGGATGTGAGCAACACGAGGCAGCTGCCTTTAGTGCTAATGCACAAGGACCTCTCAATCTTGCGCGAATATGTGCAGAACAAGGTGCAAAACTCGTTCAAGTTTCTACCGATTATGTTTTTAGCGGAACCGAGGCACGTCCTCGCACCGAAGATGATTATCCATGTCCAATAAGTGCATACGGTCGTACTAAGCTTGCTGGCGAAGCTTTAGTTTTGGCGCAAAATCCAAAATCATTTGTTGTTAGAACTGCTTGGCTTTATGGATATGTCGGCAAGAATTTTGTACAAACCATGATTGGGCTTGGTAAAACCCATGACCAGATTTCTGTTGTGTGTGATCAGATGGGAAACCCAACTTCTGCAAATGATTTGGCATACGAGATTTTGCGTATTGCTCAAACTCAGTCCTATGGAATTTATCATGTGACTAATGAAGGAACTTGTTCATGGTTCGATTTTGCCTCAGCTATTATGAAACATGCGCAGCTTGCGTGTAAGGTTGTTGCATGTACCTCTCAAGAGTATAAGCGCATGAACCCTCAAGCAGCGCAGCGTCCCCATTATTCAAGCTTAGAGAACGCGCATCTTGCACAAACCATAGGCAACGAAATGCGCCCTTGGTCAGATGCGCTGGCAAGCTATTTTGAACATATCGAATATGTACAGAGCTCTTTGAACGCGCACTAACTATTGTCAGCATGTTCTTGCATACAACCTCGCAAACGTGAAAGGAACAATCATGAAAACATATCTGGTTACCGGCGGTGCAGGCTTTATTGGCTCTAATTTTATCCTTTATATGTTGCGTAATTATACCGATATCCGCATCGTTAACATGGACTGCCTTACCTATGCAGGAAATCTTGAAAACTTACGTTCCATAGAAGATGATCCACGGTATGCCTTTGAACGTGTAGACATTCGTAATGCTTGTGAGGTTTCACGCGTACTGCGTACGTATAAGCCCAACTATGTGGTAAATTTTGCAGCTGAGTCCCACGTAGACCGCTCTATCGAGACTCCTCAAATCTTTGTCGAAACAAATGTTTTAGGCTGTGTTACCCTTCTGAACTGTTGTAAGAAGCTTTGGCTTGATGATAAAGGAAGTTTTGGTGATCATCGCTTTTTACAAGTTTCAACTGACGAAGTTTATGGTGCGCTTGCAATTCCAGATGAGGTAAATCCAAACGGGAGCCCTAAAGATCCTGCACATACCACCTATTTTCACGAGGATACGCCTCTGTGTGGACACAGCCCGTATTCTGCTTCAAAAGCATCTGCTGACATGCTCACGCGCGCTTATTGGGATACGTATAAGTTTCCCGCACTTGTGACGCGCTGTTCAAATAATTACGGACCGTATCAGTTTCCAGAAAAATTGATTCCGCTTATGATTCATAATGCGCTTCACCATAAAGAATTGCCGGTCTATGGAGATGGTCTTAATGTGCGCGATTGGCTGTATGTAGATGATCATTGCAAGGCAATTGATATGGTGTTACAACGCGGACGGTTGGGCAATGCCTATAACGTTGGCGGTCATAATGAGCGCTCAAATATCTACATTGTAAAAACCATTGTTGAGCATGTCCGTAACGTTACAGGCGATCACGCAATCACAGAAGATTTAATCCGCTACGTTGGAGATAGAAAAGGTCACGACAGGCGTTATGGTATTGAGCCTACCAAAATTAAAGATGAGCTTGGCTGGTATCCAGAAACAGCGTATGAAGACGGCATTATTAAAACCATTGATTGGTATTTATCGCATCAGGCATGGACCGAGCATGTCTGCTCAGGTGCGTATCAAAGCTACTACAAAAAGATGTATGATAATCGCTAAGTCGCCGGTTTATTAAATACGTATGTATACTGCTCTCGTACTTTGAATAAAGCACGAGAGCAGTATTTTGGTTCATTATGGTTTTAGATTGTATGAGAATATACTCATTCGTGTTACCCATGCTAGATATAACTCAAGACAAGGTGCCATGTCTTGAGTTATTGGGTAATTGGCGTGGAATCGTCTATCTCATATAAACGCATTGCCTCTGCAGCAAGTATACACTTAAAGCCGGGTGTTGTATCCTTTATAGAATTAATCCCAGCAAATTGTTGAGGCGTGTACACGTGATTAGCAAAAGAAACTTTTCCAGGTTGTTCAAGCTTGAGAACGTAGCGAATTCCTGTTTCTTTAAGTGCTTTCCTTACTTCAGCGCTTTTCGGCCAGTTAACTATATTTGTTCGCAAATACGCCGTTCTTTTTTCTTCATGATGATAGTAAGTTAACGGATGCCGATAGACTACTTTTAAATCAGCAAGAGCATATCCGAGATTAGAGCCGTCGTAAGGATTATTGAGTATTGTCACGTTCGTTCCAATAATGTCGCGAACCTTGAGCATAAATGCAATTTCATTACTGCTTAGTTCATTGTTTTCAGCGAGATATTGTTTAACTGTCTCTTGATATTGGAACGGCTCGGTTTTGTGATAATTTGGACTTGGATTATGAACAAAAAATACGCAAAGAATCGAGAGTGCAAGGACAGCCACTGTGCAATACAGCTGAAGATTTTTAACTCGGCTGATTTTTTGTGTAAGTTTGGAGGTGTGCACAAATATGTATACCTTATCAATAATGGTATCAAGTCCTTGAGCAGCTAGCATTATTGCAATTAAGCACGTACAAGAGGAGGTTCGTGCAGCATCGGTATACCAAAAACCTGATAGAAGCGTCTTTACGTATGAATCAAATAGCTGTATATACACGGTTGTGAGTGCAAAATAAAAAAATGGGAAAAGCAAAAACGAGGTTTTTGTCCGTTTTACAGCCGTGTATAAGCCGATTGCTACGAGCACTGGTAATAGTGGCTGTGGAATGATGTATATACATCCATTTGCAAAATTAAGGAATAGCGCATCGCGTAATGTTTGATAGATAGTCTTTCCAGCAGGCCAATAATATCCGTTTAGGTAACCATATTGCACTATGACTAAAAACAAAAGTACCCATATGGCAAGACATACAAGTGCAAATACTATAGAGAGCATTTTTGGGGAGATTGATTTTCCGTGTACCAGTATGCTTTGAGGGTTCAAGTTATATATGTACCAAGCATTCCAAGGCCATAAGATAAGTGCAGCTGTAAAAATTCCTGATGTATGTGTGAAAGCCATCGTATAAGATGACAATATAAACAATAAAATCAAGAGAACTTTTGGAGCTGCTTTCCAGTCTTTTACCAAGTAAAACCAACTACAGCACAAGGCGGGGAGCATGCACTGTGCAAAGTCAAAGGGTACAATTGGCCCATAAATAAAAGAAAACCACACAAATGAGAAGAAGAATGGCGATATAGTAGCAGTTGCGAGATCTATATAGCGTCGATTTGGGATGATACATTTCATAAATCCCAAAATACCCAGAGGAAAAATGAAGGTGGTGCACAATAGATTAAGTGCGTGCATAGCTACAGGGATTGACGTATTGGCGCCTTGAGATATACACGCCGCTAAGATATGCCAAATAGAGGGATACAAAGATCGAGAACTAATGTCATAAGGTGCAAATGTTGCTTCTGAGGGTAAATACATGCTGGTATTAAACGAGGAAAAAATCCCCGTTTTAATCATAGTGTGTGGTGAGGTGACGTGCCAAATTGCATCCCATTGTAAAACAATCTTGTTGGGGTTTCCTAGAGGCAGTGCGTAGCAAAACCAGCCAACAAACATCGCAAACGCTACCGCAAATAATGCGATACGCCAGTCAATAGGAGCAAGTGTTGAGTACGTCTTTGGAGTGCTGCCTGCGTCCTTTGGATTGCGGGCACATATTTGCTGTATAACTTCTTTAGCTACCGTTTTAAGCGACTCGCCACTGGTGTGCACGAGATAGGCTGTATATATGACAAGAATCATACAAGAACAGAGAAGCGCAAGTGTCACTAAACGGGATGTGGTAAGCGTTATCCCTAAGCGATAGGCTACTTCACCAATTATAGATATGAGCGCTGCGCTTAAAAGAGGAGCAAAGATCAGTCTCCATACTTTTGAAATAGGCAGAGTTGTACCGAGTGTGTACCCAGGTATAACGAGAAGTAAAAGTCCGTAGAGATATGCAATAAGAAGTGATGTCATCGGTTCATTCCTTGTAATAGATCTTGCCAACAGTTTGACGCTTGCGATAATTTGATATGTTTAAATTGGTACTACGTGTTAAATGCGTGTGTTCTTAAATGGCTCAACAATTTCTTCAAAGGGGAGTTTCTTTTCGTTGTCTTCGCGTGTTTTCTTTTGCGCAAGTGCCATTTCTTGCGCGAGCTGATTAAGTCTAAATTTAAGGCGAGAAATTTCGACAGATGAGGTAAAGACCTTGATAAGCAAGATACCCACTACACATAAAAAGACAAAATTACTGGTAGAAACAAAACCTAATATGCGTGCAAAAAAGATCATTACAGCAGGTACCAAAGCTATAATAACTACAATTCCCACGAACGATACCCAAAAAAGTGAGTCTTCTATCTGTATGCGTGACTTTTTAATGCTTCGTAAAACAACAGCCATAAGTCCTACAGCACCTATGATCAACAATATACGTAAGATAATTGACATATAGTTCTCCCTTATACAATAAGTGTATGTACCACTTCATGCATATTTTTGCTTAAGTTTTAGGTTATCTAAACCACTGAAATAAAACGATAGACATGCAGGTACGACTCATGTATGAAATGATATGACCAATATCAAAGTAGCTTTGCCCGCCTTGTCGTTCGCGCATTTTTACGGGCACTTCCTTAATGGTATAACCGTGTCGCGCAAAATATGCCAATGCGTCAGGCTCTGGCGCTAAGTCAAAAGCTTGCGCGTAGGTGCGTATAAGCTTTTTGTTGTACATACGCATCCCCGATGTTGGATCCTGAATTGATATGTGAGCTATGAGATGAATAAGTGCCGAAATAAGGCGCGATCCAAGTCCGCGCGCGCCCGTGGGTTTATCAACTCCGGTACGCGAACCAATGACAATGTCGGCATCTTGAACGCACATGCATTCGTACATACTCATGATATAGTCGGGCATATGTTGTCCATCTGCATCAAATTGAACAACAGCATCATAGTTATGCCGATACGCATATTTCATGCCCGTTTGAAAACCTGCAGTAAGCCCGCAGTTAATGGGGAGAGACAAGTAATTAAACTTGTTCTGTTCACAGATAAGTGCGGTTGCATCTTTTGAGCCATCGTTTACAACGAGATAATCTATTTGAGGACAACTGGCCGTTAATTCCCGAATAGTTCGCTCTATACAGGCGGCTTCATTGTAAGCAGGAACAACTGCTAATATTTTTGACATAAAACTCCTCATAAGTGTTTTTACATGCATGAGTATACACTATTTGCGCACGTGTAATTTGCCGTGTATGCTCATCTATTATGAATTTATGAAGAAACGGCAAGCATGTCTACCACATTTTCTATGGGTTACAATAAAGGAGTTTCGTGAGCGCACCAGAGGTAAATGCCTCAGTGCTCATACATAAGGTTATCTCAAGGAGTTACTATGGAATCACCATGCATTGAACAAGGAAATTTTGTCTTTCATCGCACTAAAATTGATGGGCTTTTCATTATTAACACAAAGGCATTCGGTGATGAGCGTGGCTTCTTTATGGAAACATATAAAGAACCCGACTTTATACAAGCAGGTATTACCACCAAGTTTGTTCAGGACAATCACTCAAAATCTTGCCGTGGTGTTTTGCGAGGCCTCCATTTTCAAATTCATCATCCGCAATCAAAGCTTGTGCGCGTGGTAAAAGGCCGCGTCTTTGATGTAGCGGTCGATTTAAGAAAAGACTCTGCTACCTATGGCCAATGGGAAGGCGTTATTCTTTCTGAAGACAATCATACGCAATTTTTTATACCTCAAGGATTTGCCCATGGTTTTTTGGTTTTGAGCGATGAGGCCGAATTTTGTTACAAGTGTGACGACATCTATCACCCAGGTGACGAGGGTGGCATTATGTGGAATGACCCTGATATTGCAATTGAGTGGCCTGCTTTATCAGGCGATACAGCGTTTGATCCATCAGAGCTTATTTTGTCCGAAAAAGATAAAATACATCCTTTCTTAAGAGATAGTAAAGTTTCGTTTTAGAAACGTGTGCGCACTACCTTGTGTTTTGCTGTATTTTTAAGACTCATACGGACTATAATCCAAATAGTTTCTTTATATGAAGAACTCGTACTGCATTGCTTATACCAGGGCGATCGATAACGCGTGCCACTGCTTTTCCAATACGCATAGGGCGGCATGTTTCATAGGCATGTTTTATATCCAAGCGTTGTTGCGAGTTTTGCGTTTGTGCGCGCATAACTTCGGCACGCTCCAGCGAAAAGTAGAGGAATAAAAGCTCCTCGGTGGATGAATGCAAAATGGCATAACATCTATCCCAGCGGTCGGGATTTATTGCGGTGCTTCTACTGCTTTGCAAAAATCCTAAACGCGCGAGTCCATTTTCGTCACGCATGGTATGAACAATTTGCATAAAACCTTCGTACGAACGCGCACGCTGAAGATTCATTGCAACGCCTTCTTGTACCCAGTTTACAAACGAATCTCTATAGAGTGTCCATGTGCCTTGCTGTTCTAATGAATCTTTAAGCTCGCAAAATGCTTCATAAAAATCTAAGGGATACGAATCGCTGGTAAACAGCGCGCTTGCGGTGTTATTAACACGATATTGGTGAAGTTCTTCGTCAAGAAGCGCAATGCGATCCGCCTCGGCAAGCGCTCTGCAAACAAAGAGAAGGTCCGCAGTTCTATGTACAGGCTGAAACACAAGATGTCGTGCGTCAACAAAACTTTTTCTGAATAATTTGTTACGGACCCAATTTTGAAAGGAATTAAAGATACGCTCTGGATGCTCGCGTGGCGAAAATACGCCACTCATCCCATCTAATACAATACGATCAACGCCGGTTTTTCCAACCAACTCGCTCACTCCCTTAGGCGCTTGGAGCCAATCGGTAACAAACGACCAGTAAAACGAGCGTAGCTCTCCTGTTCGATTATCAAGTTCACGCGTTTTAAAAATAACCATATCGGCGCGTGTAGCCTCACCTTGAGCGACCACTTTTTCAATGAGAGTAGGTTCCATAAGATCATCGCTGTCAAGAAAATAAAGCCAGCGACCGTGAGCCTGCGTTCGACCATATTCGCGTGCAGGACCTTCGCCTGCATTTTGTTGTGTGAAGACTTTAATACGGGTGTCTAGTTCCGCTTTTTTGTGTAAAATAGACAGCGTATCATCGGTAGAGCCGTCATCAACACAGATAATTTCGAGGTCTTGTTCTGTTTGTTTGCACGCCGAGTCAATGGTTTGAGAAACATAGAGACTTGCGTTATAACATGGGATTACGATAGATGCAACTGGCATGTACAAACCTCCAATTGAAACAAGAGTTTTTGATTCTCATCTTACATTCTTACGACTGCAGATTTAGGTTGTAGATTCTAGAAATTAATATGCATGACATATATAACAATATAGCACTACGAGTTTTTGTTACTTTGTTGTCCGCGTGCATACAGTTTGTTTATAGCGCGTGCAATGCAGGTTGGCCAAAAACGTTTAAGCATGCTTAAATCTTCTTGCTCGCGTTTATTATTTTCAATTAAACGAGATGTTTCCGATCCTTCATGGATTCGATGACACATAAGTGGCTTTGGATTATATACAAACGTGCCTTGTTTTCTACTTAAAAATTCCCACGTTTGCCAGTCAAGATTGGATCCATAGCTTGTTTCAAAAAGAGGACGTGTAAATTTATGCATAACATAGGTGACAGCAGGACAACAAATAGGGTTGCCAAAAGCTAAAATTAAGCGCTTTATGAGTTTGAGGTGAGCTAAAGCATGCGATTGAAGCGGGATAAGCATAAGGCGTTTAATCCCTAACAGACGATTGTCACAAACTTCTGTAGTTCCACGCAGCTCTGCATATCCCGAAAAATACAGCAGTGGATCTGTGACGGCATTTATATGCGCAAGCATTTCTTCTACATAACGGGGTTTATATACGTCGTCTTGGTGTGCAATTGTTACAAGCTGTGTGGTTGCACGTGATAACGCAAAATTCCAGTCGCCACCTATGCCATGAGAATCGGTGGTATTAATATAAAAGGGTATGTCATATTGTGAACAAAGATGTTCTATAGTGCTCGATGGCGTAGAGGTAACTAAAAGCACACGACTTATTACACTTTGGCTTTTAAGTGAGCGCATGCAATCTTCTAGATAGGGGCTATCTTTATAAGCGCAAATTACAAAACAATGGTCGTTAGATGTATACACAGTATTCCTTTGGTTGCTTTTATGCTTTGTAGAAACTTACCTAGTATAATAACAATTGAAAGTATAAAATGAACAAAAAAACTTATGTACATACATAACTATTACAGGTTTTTACAGAAGTGGAAGTATGATGTCGTATAAACAATATGAACCTCATGAATTAAGACAACTTCAGCTCATTTCAACGATGATTTTGGGTGAATTTGACAGGATCTGTCAAAAGCTGAACATTGATTATTATGTGTATGGTGGTACCGCAATTGGTACGGTTCGCCATAAAGGTTTTGTTCCTTGGGATGACGATGTTGATATTGCCCTTTTTAGAGAAGACTACGAACGCTTTATGCGCGAGGCTCCACAAGAAATGGGAGAAGCCTATGAGCTTGTCAGTGGAAGAACAGATCCGTTTTTCCCTGCTTGCAATGCTAATTTTTCACTCAAGAATACGTTTTGCGTTCCAGAGGAATTTGCACATTGTCCTTTTCAATATCCTATTGGCATTGGACTGTTTGCAATGGATAAACCCTCGAATGATCCGCGTACATTAGCGCGTCAAAGACGTATGACATGGTTTTTTGCACGTCTCGCTTTTTTGCGCGCTACGCCCGCACCTCATGTTCAGCTTTCTCAGCCGCTTAAAGGTTTAGTGTTGGTTGCATGCTATCTGGCTCATTGGGCAATGAAAATTTTTCATGTTTCGCCAAGCTGGATTCATGCACGTTGGGAGCATTATGCTCGTCTGGCAGAACATGAACCAGGTGAAACCTACGTTGATTTTATGGACAGAGATCCTCATGCATGGGCGGTAACGCGTGCGGAGGCCTATCCGGCTATCCGTGCTCCCTTTGAAACTATTACGGTTAATCTTCCTAAGGCCTATGATGTTATGCTTAGGCGTGGATTTGGCGATTATATGCAATTACCACCCGAAAATGATCGAAAAAATCATTATCCGTCTCGTTTGGATTTTGGACCGTATAAAGACATTAAGGAATAACGCGTGGAAATAGCTCAAAGTAAGGCGCAACTGCGCAAAAATTATATATGGAACACGCTGGGAAGTGCAGCAAATGCACTTTCCAGCGCTATTTTGTTGCTTATGACCACACGCATTTTAGGCCTTGAAGCTGCGGGTATTTTTGCGATTGCGTTTGCCTTGTCCCAACAGTTTCAAGTTATTGGTCATTTTGAAATTCGCTCCTACCAGGCAACTGATTCTCAAGAACGATTTTCGTTTGCAACATACCTTGGCGCACGTTACGTAAGCTGTCTTGTTATGTGTTTGGTAATTGTTGGATATACACTTTATACCAATGGAATTACACCAGTTGCACTAAGCATTATGTTGATAGCATTGCTTAAGCTCTTTGATGCGTTTGAAGATGTATTTCATGGTATGTTTCAGCAGCGAGGCAGACTTGACATTGCCGGTCGCGCGTTTTTCGCACGTATTATTGCGTGTATGCTTGGTTTTTGTCTTGCGGCGTTTATCACTAAAGATCTATGCTCCTCATGTATCGTAGCTTTTATTTTGTCTGCGTTTGCATTTTTCTTTTGCAATGTTCCTTTTGCTCAACGGTTTGTGTCGCTTCGTCCGTCATTTAAGCCTGCGGCCATAATTAAGCTGTTTTGGACGTGTTTGCCACTTTGTATAGGCTCATTCTTTCTTGTATATATTACTAACGCTCCCAAATATGCAATAGACATGTATTTAACCCGTGATTATCAGGCACTCTATTCCATTTTATTTATGCCGTCTTTGGTTATTAATCTTTTAAGTGGCTTTGTCTTTAAGCCGCTTCTTACCGATATGGCGCTGTGCTGGTCTCAAGCGCGCATTAAAGACTTT
>NZ_CFRCNA010000020.1:0-24662 GCF_986145555.1 Fannyhessea sp. | reverse complement strand
CTAGGAGCTTAGAGATGGGTACGTTAAGTGCGTGAGCTATAGCTTCTAGCTTTTCGATGGAAGGCATGTTTATATTGCGTTCATACAGTGAAATCATCGCTTTTGAATTTTTCCGCGCGCTTACATATCTTTTTGAGTTTTTCACGCATACCCATAAGTGCGTTGTATGCTTCTTCTGCTTCTGCGTAGTTAAGCACTATGCAGCGACTTTTACGTCTTTCTTCAAGGGTTTCTTGTACCAGCGCGTTAAGTTCTTCATCGGTCATTCTAGCTCCTTATGCTGCTTTTATACGGTTATCTTCATGCTTTGTGGTGATGTGTACGCAATCACTTAAAAGCCTACTTACGATGGCTTGTGATACCGTCATATCACGGCTACAAGCAAGATGGACGATTAAGTCACGAGGGTTGTAATTGCTTGTTGTTATGGTAGGTAAGCAGCGCGCGTACCTATCATCTACGAGGTCAAACAAACGCTCTAAGCTCCAAGGAGTACTTGCTTGCTTGCCAAGATCATCAAGCACCAGTACCCCACAGGTGCGATACGGTGCAAGCGCGTCTGTACCTGCGTTAAAGCTGCGCTTTATCTCATCGAAAAGCGACACACAGCGCGCAAACTGAACATTCCGAACAAGGTTTTTGGCTAAAAGCTCACGCGCCACAGCACACGCCAGGTGCGTTTTACCCGAACCGACTGCGCCTGAGATGAACACGTTTTTGCCTTGCTTTAACGCTTGTGCAAGTTCTGTCGCTTGAGGGTGAGTTGCTGCTTGAAAGCGTACACCAACACCTGCACGCTCCAAGCGGCGACAAAGGTCGGCTTCTGCGTCTTGCATGCGTGCTTGACGGCTTGCGACAGCTTGGGCAGCACAAGCGCGAAGAGCTTGGTCACACTCACACGGCTCATAACCTGCAAAAACGCATTTTCCAAGGAGCGTTGCAGTTCGCTTTACGAGCTTTTTTCCGCAATACTTGCAGGTAGATGGATTAGTTGTAGATTGCGAGTTGGGCGTATACATCGTGACCTACCTTCCTTTCAAAATCATTTGCATAGAGGTCTTCACCTGCGGATTTTGCTGATTTTTGAGCGTTTATATCCCATGTCCTACACGCTGCCTTCCAGGATTTCATCGGATTTTTGCCTACGCGCCAGCCAACCGAATCGTAGTAGGTGCAAAATCGCTCTGGATCAACGCTTAGGTGCTCCTCTGAAACATACGTTCGTACTTCGTCGACACTTGGCTTTGCGAATTTTTCTTTTTTTAGAATATTTTTTTCTTTATCTATTGCTTTGCTATGTATTGCAATGCTATGCATTGCTTTGGTTCGTGTACTTTCGGGTGCACCGTTCGCAGAATTTGCGTGAACGGGTTCATTTAAGGTTGTATGTTCCGTTCGCGCGTTTTGTTTGAACGCGCTCGCGGTTTTTTCTTGAACGGGCGCGACCTCGTGTTCTTTATCCGTTCGACTCTCAAGAGGGATATCGTTCGTAGTATCTTCGTGAGCGCGTTCATCAGTAGTAGCGGTATCCGCTTGTGGGGGAGTGCTTAGCGCGTTCACTTCTTGAGGGGTTTCTGGTTCGGGATTGATTTTTTGAGTCGTTCGAGGAGATGGTACGCATTCGTTCGTTACTATTTCAGAGTTTTGTTTATAGGATTTGCGCGAACGCCTAGACTCACCGCTTTTCATGCCTTTCTCTGTCATGCTCCGAGAGAACTCAACATCATCACGCAACGCTTCAAATGCAAGCTGTGCTTGGAAGGGTAAACCTTGAGGTTCTTCACCAAGTGAGCCGTATTTTGCAAGAGCGACCGCGAGCACGCCTGCTTCGGTAGGGGGTAGCATTGAGATCACTCGTGTGTACTTATCAAGCCACGTAAATTTCATCAAAGTACCTTTCTAGTAAACCATTATGCTATATGGATACCACTCACAAGCATGAGCTTGATAAGCAAGCCAACTCATGGTGGCAACTGTATCGTCTTTATCACATTCGCACGCTATAAACCGCGCTGGGTGAAATTTGCACGCTGGCACTTTCATCGTCACGTAAGCCGCGCGTATATCGGTTAAGGTGGGAAGCATACTCTCTTTCCAAGCTTTTTCAGCTTGTCGCGCTTGTAGATTACTTGCGCGTACCTTTATACAGATTGATTTCATGATTATCCTTTCTCAAATCTCGTTCGCTGCTAAAGCACGTATGCGTGTGTGGAAGCATCTATAACTGTCATGATTTATCTCCTTTCAAGAATCGAGGATCAGTACAACATGAATTTATGTACTCAATGAGCAGCTGCTTGGTAAATTTAGGTGAATGAGATGTAGGCAAGTTGATATACGGCAGCGGATTGATTTTTCGGTGCATGAGATCACGAAGCGAGTGCTCAGCAATACCCAAAAAATACGCTGCTTGGCGCGTTGTCATTAAGTATGCGTCCGCGCGTGATTCTGCGCGCTCAAATGCAGGTTCAGACATAAGTATTCGCTCCTTGCATGTGCATTTAGTGAATATATAAAACTATTTATATTCTTTGTCAAAAAAAGAGAGTGGCACATTGAGTACATCAGCGAGTCGGTGGCGATAGATTTCTGAAGGGTACGTTTTACCTTTTTCCCAATTAAAAAGCGTCACTTCAGTAACGTAAATCATCTGTGCAAGCTGTCTACGAGTTAAGTTATGTTCCAACCTTAAGTGTTTTAATTGTTCCATATTATCTCCTATCGTTATAAACATTCTAATACACGACTAAACAATTATCAATATTTTTCTTATAATTCTTATATAAAGCTGTAGACATGAAGGAATAGATATGTACGATGGAAAAAATCTTAAAAGAGCAAGAAAAAGAGCTGGCATAACCATGGACGAGTTGGCAGAGCAAGCTGGAGTAACGCAAGCTCAGATCTCATTTTACGAACGCAATATAAACATGCCTTCCATCGAAAAGCTAGAAGCTTTAGCTCACGCGCTTAATGTTCCCGTCTCAAAGCTCCTAGATGAAGACGTAACACTTTATCAACCCTATACTAATCTCAAGAAGGAAGAACAAGACTTACTCCATTACTACCGTCTTGTAGATGTTACAGCAAAGACAATGATTATGAATGTAGCGCGTACCGCGTGGGAAGCGCAAATTAAGATTGTGCAAACTACATATCGGGCAGGTCATACCGCTTAGACGCTTTCGCAAGAAATAGCAAGATTTACAACGCTTAGAATTACTGGTTAAATTGCCAATTAATTATAATTATTATTATTAGTAGTAAACCTTTCTATAGGAGTGATTGATATGACCATTGGTAAACGATTACGTAAAATACGCGTTGAACAGGGGTTGACTACAGTTGAGCTTGGAATGCGAGCAAATATCTCTCAAGGAATGATTTCACGTATTGAAAACGATCGCGCTAATCCAACTATTGATAAGGTTGTGTCACTAGCTCGCGCGCTCAACATTCCCATCTCAAAGCTCCTAGATGATGACGTAACGCCTTATCAAGCTCATACCAATCTAAAGAAGGAAGAACAGGACTTGCTTCACTACTACCGTCTTGTAGACACATCTGAAAAGGCAATGATTATAAATGTAGCGCGCGTCACGTATGAAGCACGTATTAACATTGTGCAAACTACATCTCACGCAAGACATACCGCTTAGACGCTTTCGTAAGAAATAGAACGAGATAAAGGTGAGATCAGAACATGAGCATAACCAAAACTGATGCTAAAATGCGCGTATGCTGTCTTTGAAGCAAAGACCCGCATGGTGATAGCAGTTGAACGAATAGCATGAGCTTGTTCAAGCTTGTGCAGCTGCCATATTGCTTCACATTGCAAGGATTCTGTATCAGAGTGCGTGGTCTTAATCTGAATAATTTTCATGACGACTCTTTAAAAGCTGGTTATTATCTCATTCGCGGCAAGGATATATGTGGAAGCATCTGTAACTGTCGTTTAGGATCGGTACAGCATGAATTTATGTACTCAATGAGCAGCTGCTTGTTGAACTGCTTTTTAAGCTCATACAAGTGGCTCATTGTTGCTTCTTTCAGTCCCTTAATATTTTAATAAACTAAGGTAATAATTTCCTTATAATAATTCTAGAAAGTTGTTTACTCATAAGGAGCAAAAAATGTATAGAGGCGACAATATATATCGTGAAAGAGAAAAGCAGGGTATGTCCGCTGAAGCTTTATCTCTTAAAGCTGGCTTATCTAAAGCGATGATTTCACTGTATGAACGCAATATAAACATGCCTTCCATCGAAAAGCTAGAAGCTATAGCTCACGCACTTAACGTACCCATCTCTAAGCTCCTAGATGAGGACGTAACGCCTTATCAATCATGTACTAATCTAAAGAAAGAAGAACAAGACTTGCTTCACTACTTCCGTCTTGTAGACACATCTGAAAAGGCAATGATTATAAATGTAGCACGCGTCACGTATGAAGCACATATTAACGGTCATACCGCTTAGACGCTTTCGTAAGAAATAGCAAGATTTACAACGCTTAGAATTACTGGTTAAATTGCCAATTAATTATAATTATTATTAGTAGTAAACCTTTCTATAGGGGTGAAGCAATGAAAATTGGGGACAGAATTTACCAGGAACGAGAAAAGCAAAATATGTCTGCGCGCGAGCTGTCTAAAAAAGCAGGACTCTCGAATGCGATGATTTCTCTCTATGAGCGCAATGTTAACGTTCCTTCAATCAAAAAGCTGAAAGCTATAGCTCACGCGCTTAACGTTCCCATCTCAAAGCTCCTAGATGAGGACGTAACACTTTATCAACCCTATACTAATCTAAAGAAAGAAGAACAAGACTTACTCCATTACTTCCGTCTTGTAGATGTTACAGCAAAGACAATGATTATGAATGTAGCGCGTACCGCGTATGAAAAGCACGTATTAACATTGTGCAAGCTACATCTCGGGCAGCTCATACCGCTTAATCGTTTGCGTAAGAAATAACAATGAGATAAAGGTGAGATCAGAACATGAGCATAACAAAAACCGATGCTAAAACGTGGCGCGTTCGCGTAGAAATAGGACGTAATGCTGATGGTAAGCGCGTGCGTAAAACTGGTACATTCTCTACGAAAAGGGAAGCAACAGACGCGGAAACCTTATGGAAAGAGCAAGCAAGAACTAACGTTATAGTTCGTGATAAAATTATTCTCGCTGATTTGATAAGCGAATGGTATCTACCAGAAGCAGAAAAACGTGTAAGGTACACAACACTTAGACGTTATAATATTGATATTAACAAAAGGATATTGCCTTCATTAGGAAATCGTAATATTGATACGATTGGGCATGATGAGATACAACACATGCTTGATAATTGTAAAACATATAAAACGGCTAAGACTACACGAGACACCCTAAGACAAATACTTAATTTTGCTAAATTAAAGGGCTTTTTGTCCGCCAATCCTGCAGAAGGCTCTTTTGCGTATCCCCCTGAAAAGATAAGGGAATTTTCAACAGAAGGCTGGATTACTACATTTGCAGCACAAGACGCGTTTATCAATCAAGTAGATAATAGATTATTTAGAACTATGTGTGTTGTAGGTTTAGGATTTGGTTTGCGAATGGACGAGATATTTGGACTAAATTGGAGCGATATTGACTTTAACAAAAGTCTTATACACATACGACAAGCATATATTAAAGCACCACAAGGCTGGAAACTTGACACCCCTAAAACAAAAAAGAGTGTACGTGCAATACCTATGAGACAATTTATTTATGACGAATTGCAAGAGCTACGGAAAGCTTCACCAAGTGTTGATGATTCAGTATGCTGCAATGAAGAGGGGTTTAGAGCTAACCCATCTAAAACATCAGTCCGCTGGAGAAAATACGTTAAAAGAAAAGGCATACAAGCACTGTACATTGGCAATATGCGCCACTCGTTTGCTACTGCGTGTTTGAATGCTGGTGTTGATGTAACAAAGGTTTCAAAGCTTCTAGGTCATACCAACATTCAAACAACAGTAAACCACTACTTGCGATTTAAGGCAGAAGACCTAGTAGATGAGTTCAAAAACCTGTAGAAATCTCTGTCCCATATCTGTCCCCAGATAATAATTCAGAGTAGATAACACCTGATAAACGGTTTGTAACACTTAGATGTTCCAACTCTAAAAACACATTTGATATTTCTTTATTACCGCAGGTAAAATGTGGTATTTAATAAGAAAACAAATGGTGGGCGATGCGGGATTTGAACCCACGACCCCTTCCGTGTGAAGGAAGTGCTCTACCCCTGAGCCAATCGCCCTCGTAGCTTTAACAATGGTAACAAATTGTGGTGAGCTTCGCAAAGAATAATAGAAATCTGTACTGTAAATTCATAGACTTATTTATCTAGGCTATAATAGAGGATAGTATTAATTCGTAAAGGATATCGTTTATGAAGGCCGGTTTAGACAATCAACAGATTTCGTCCTATTTGAAGGATAAAGCTTCGCACTCAGCGCACGCTATAAAAGCACAAGCTCATACTACAAAAGAGCACGCAAAGTCTACCGTTAAAAACTATATGGTTGCCGAAGATTCCACCGCACCAGTTGGAACGTCATCTAACCCCTCATATCAAATTTATACGGTAGCTAATGCTATAACCTTTTGTAGACTTATCCTTACCTTTATTTTTTTAGTTCTCTTTATTTCTCGCACCAACAGAATTCTTGCATTCATGTGTTATATGGTTGCTGCTGTCACCGATTTTTTAGACGGACAAGTTGCGCGTAGAACCCAAACGGTAAGTTGGTTGGGTAAAATCATGGATCCCATTATGGATAGAGTGCTACTTGCAACTGGCGTCTTAGGCCTTGTAATAACAGGGGAAATTCCAGTTTGGATAGCATTTTTTGTGATTTTAAGAGATACCATTATGGCCTGTGGTGCGCTTATCCTGCAGCGTTACCAGCGCCGACCACTTGACGTAATTTACATCGGTAAAATTGCTACTGCGTGTTTAATGTTTGGGTTTTGCGATGCGCTCTTTGGTTTGCCATACGTTCACGGACTTGGACTTTATAACCTAGAATTTTTGCCAGGAATTGACGCTCAAAGTGTACCGTTGGGCATGTTCTTTATCTATGTTGGTATTGTTTTTTCTTCTGTAGCAGCAATAACTTACATAATGCAAGGTCTAAAAATTATGAGAAGTAAACGTTAAGGATACAATATGACCCATCATGGAATTCTTTATGACGAACACGTGGTATTAGGCGCAACTTTTAGCTTCGATAAGGCGGGTGGTGAGCATGTTATGTCCTATCCGCAGCAATCTCCTGATACAGTAGAAAGCAAAGATCTTGCAGATCACGAGTGCTGTATAGCAGATATGTCTGGCGTCTTTTATCGTGTAATTTCTGGCGTGGATGCTCAAGCATACGTAAGCATGCTGAGCGCAACGGATCATGCTGGAATAGGGGATACACGCCTATCTTGTGTTTTATCGGGTGACGGTAGTGTTATTTCATACCCTTATATAGCGCATAGTGGTGATAATGAATACGTCATTCTTGACACCAGTGCACGCTCACAAACGCTTGGCATGTGGATGGATTTTGTACAGCATATAAAACAAGATACCTATGAGCCATTTGCCAATGTACATATAGAAACTTATGACGAAAAACTTGTGCCAATTGCACTTTATGGAAACGGCGTAAACCAACTTTTGCTTGATTATATACCGCAAGATAGTGCAATTTTTGAGAATCACCGAGTTGATGTTATCTCGCTAGACGCTCATATAACATGTTTATGTCTTCACCCGAGCCAATCTTGGTATTTGTTGTTTGTACCAGCAAAGTATGCTCGTCTTATGTGGAGAAGTTTTCTATCTTTTTTGTATGTAAAGCCTCAACCATATCAACATGCATGTGATTATCTTTGCGCAGGCTTACCAGATGAGCTTAATGTTAACAGTAACGATAAACTATCCCTTACGTATAGGGTTCTAAAGAACTATAATCTAGTACGTTCTGATACGTCCTATATTGGAGCACGTGAGTTACAAACCACTAAAGGCTCGGGGGTAAACAATGAAGTATGCTATTAGCTCGGCAGATGTCAGTCAAAGCAAAGGTTTTTATTCTCAAGCCACTACTGCAGGTCGTCTTATCTTTATATCGGGGCAAACAGGAATTGATAAAGATCAAGACCACGCGTTCTCTTATATAAACCAACACTCAACTAACACTCAAGTATCTTTGAGCGTAGCTGAACAAACAGAGAATATCATTGCAATCTTTATGAAGCTTTTAGATGAAGTAAATTGTACGCTTTCAGATATAGCTCAATTAACTATTTTTGTTACTTCACTTGACTATCTACCAGAAATTGACGCTGTTTTGCAGAAGTATTTCGACATACCTGCGCCCGCGCGCAACGTTGCGCATGTTTGTTCTTTACCCGATAATGCTTGTGTTGAAATTGGCTGTATTGCTTGTAGATAACTCTAGTCAAAAGGCCTCATTTAGCTGTATGATAGTAAAGAAGATCTTTTGAAAGGGATATTATGCAACAAAAACCAAATACAACATCAAGCGCAGGCACAACACAAATTTTTCGCATGCCAACAACTGATGTTACGTCACCACATATGTTTGATAACAAAGTACCTGCATATCCTACGCTTGCAATTGTTAAGGGACCTCAAACAGGTATGGTTTTTGAGTTAAATTCGCAATTCATTACAATAGGTCGAGATCCTTCAAATAGCGTCTTTCTTAACGATATGACTGTTTCAAGAAAGCACGCGTGCATAGACTTCACGTCTTTAAATCAGGGCTACGCTACTATTGAAGATCTTAATTCGCTTAATGGGACATGGATCGACGGAGCCATTGTAAATAAAGCTTTTCTTAAAGATGGTTCTACCATTCAAATTGGTACGTTTCGTATGATTTTCCATACCAATAAACCTGCTAGCTTGTCTAACCCTGCTGGTGTCAGGTAGGCTTTGTTATGTCAGATACAGCTTGTCTTACCATTGGAAAAGTAGTCGCTCACCTTAAAGATCGCTATCCCGATATTAGTATCTCTAAAATACGTTATCTTGAAAACGAAGGGCTCCTTGATCCTGCGCGTACCAAAACGGGTTATCGAGTTTATTCAAGTTATGATATAAAGCGATTAGAAGACATACTTTATTTGCAGAAGCACAAATTTATGCCACTTTCGGTTATAAAAGAGAAATTGCAACGTACGCAGGAATTGCAAGCTCGTGGTACTGATGTGGCTGTTTTGGAAGATGAACAAATATTAACGCCGTCTCACAGATTATATCCCTTAGATAGAATTCCCCAAGTAATAGGCGTCTCTATTAGCTTTACACGTCAGCTGGTTGATGCAGGGCTTATACATTTTAAACGTTCACCTCATGGTAGAGACTTGGTTGATAGTAGAGACTTTGATCTTATTAAAACATGCGATGAACTAACTCATTACAGTATAGGCCCTAAAAACTTACGGCAATATGTCATTGCTGCTAACCGCGAGTCCGCTTTATTTGAGCATGCACTTGTTATCTTTGCAACTAAGGCTGGTGGGGTAGATGTCCAGCAGACAAAACAAAATCGTGAACGCTTTGATAAAGTGTTTAATAAAATTTTGTCACTTACAGGGTCTATCCGAAACCAACTGATACGAAAAGCAATACAGCAAACATTTAATACTAAGAGCGATAATCAAGGATAGAGCATACTGTGCTCTGTTGATTGCTTCATTATGAAAGGACAAATATGTCTGCATTTGATTTTGAGTCACTTATTTATAACATCAACGATTATCCCGAGCCAGGAGTTGTTTTCAAAGACATTACACCTTTAATTGGAAATCCCGAAGGTTTTGCAGCTGCGGTTGATGCCATTGCTGACCACTTTGCAGATAAATACATTACTAAGGTGATCGGTGCAGAGGCACGTGGATTTTTATTGGGAGCACCTGTTGCGTATAAGCTTCATACAGGCTTTGTTCCCGCTCGTAAACCTGGAAAATTACCGCGAGAAGTGCTTCGCGAGGCCTATGACCTTGAATATGGTTCCAACGAGCTTGAAATTCATAAAGATGCACTTACAAAAGACGATCGTGTCCTGATTGTGGATGACCTCGTTGCAACAGGAGGTACCGCAGTCGCAACAGCTCATCTCATAGAGAAAACTGGTGCCCAGATTGTAGGTTTTGCTTTCTTGCTTGAGCTTGCATTCTTAAATCCACGCTCAATTATTAAGCATGAGTTCAATCAAGAAATGTTTACGTTAGTACAGGTAAAATAAGACATTTTCATGAAGCCTCTCAAGCTTTAGAATGTGGATTTACCTCGATATACTTGACTTGTAACACGTCAAACAGTATCCTTTTACTATCTATACGCTCAATAAACGAACTCTAACTGTGAAGTCCGTATATGTGGAAGGTTTTAACATGCTACTAACTACCAAGAATGCCAAGCTTGGTTATAAAGCTGTAACTGCCGGCCTTGTTTGTGCCTTAACTGTCACCTCATCGTTTCCTATAACTGTTGCGTATGCTGCGCAACCTGCAGAAATACAAGCTGCATCTGATAAAATTGACTCGCTTGCCGCAGATCTTAAAGATTGTCAGAAGAGTTTTGATGAAAACGAAGGACAGCTTCAGCAAACTGCTACCGATATTGTTAATAAAGAACAAGAGATAACCGAAACCACACAGAAGCTCGATGCTGCAAAAGAGATGCTTAGTAAACGCGTTCGCAGTAGCTATAAATCTGGTGTTTCATCGGTACTTGAACTGCTTATGGGATCTACAAATATGCAAGATCTTATAAGCCGTATCCACTATATGGATTCGGTTTCCCAAGAAGATGCACGTACTATAGATAATGTGCGTGATTTATCACGCGAGCTCAGTAATCAGAAGGCTGCGCTTGAAACAAAGCAAACGGAAGAGCAAGCTCAAGGCAAAAAACTTCAAGCTCAAATTGATGAGATTCAATCAAAGCTCAAAGAAGCGCAAACCTATTACAACAGTTTAAGCGCTGAAGCACAGGCGGCTATTCAAAAACAGGCAGAAAACACTGATTCACAAGCTGCATTTGTGATGGGTGCTCTTCAAGAGAATTCAAATAACACCCAATCTGCTTCTGCTAATTCGGCCTCTCAAAGTGATAACCAAAGGAGCGGTGGTAGTACGAGTAGTTCTTCATCTACTCCTTCGACTCCGCGCTCACATTCATACAGTAATGCGGGCGGCCCTGTTGCTAATGCATACCAATTATTGGGACAGGGCTACCGTTATATTTGGGGTAGTAGTGATCCATCTAATGGCGGTTTTGACTGTTCTGGATTTACACAATACATATTCCGTCTTGCTGGGTATCCTATAAGCCGAACCACATGGACGCAAAGTGACGAAATCAAAGCAAAGGGCAACTGGAAGACAAGTACTTCTCAACTGGTTGCCGGAGATCTTGTATTTTTCGACAATTGTAATCATGTTGGTATCTATGTTGGTGGGGATCAATTTATTCATTCAAGCTGCTCAAGAGGCCCTGTGTGTGTTTCACTATCTGGATATCTTAGCTATAGTAGTTTTTACGGTGGCGGATCTATCTTATAAAACAATCGTTCATTATGTCAAAGTCTTCTATACTGTATGAACTTAATAAACAATTTTCAAGGCGTTTACAAATTGACCTTGTTGTTGAAGGAGTTATAGTTGGTCTTTTAGCCGGACTGACTATAACTCTTTACCGTATTACCCTTGATAAAGCCGAAGAATTTGTAATGTGGCTGCATAATTATATGCGCGAGATGCCATTAGCTATAATCCTTTGGCTTGTCATTGCGGTATGTTTAGGCTGTGTGGTATGTTTCTTAACCCGTTGCGAACCGCATTCTAAAGGGTCTGGCATTCCACATGTTGATGCAGAAATAAAAGGCGAGCTATCTATGAAGTGGTGGCGCGTGTTACCTTTTAAATTTTTAGAGGGGAGTATGTGCTCGCTTGCAGGTATGTCACTTGGCCGAGAAGGACCAAGTGTACAGCTTGGAGCCGTTGTTGGTAAGGCAGTTTCTAAACTCTTTAAGCGTCGTCGCATTGAAAAACGTCTTCTTATTACTTGTGGTGCAGCTGCAGGTATGGCTGCAGCTTTTCATGCACCACTGACTGGCACATTATTTGCGCTCGAAGAAATTCATAAGGAGTTTAAGCCAGCACTCTTGATAGCTGCTATGATTTCAAGTATTGCATCAGACTTTGTGGTGTCTCAAATTCTTGGTGTTCAGCCTGTCTTAGCTTTTCACTTTATTAAAAATATTAATCATGCATATTATGCGTATATCTTGCTTTTAGGCGTTTTTTGTGGACTTTTGGGAGCAGCGCATAATGCTGGAATGTTTTTTATTCAAGAAACGTTTTATGCAAAGCTTGAGAAATTTCATGCGTATTTACCACTTATTTTTGCAAGTTGTATTTCGTCTATAGCTATTTACTTTGCTCCAGCGTTGTGCTGTGGTGGGGATAAAATTTTTGAATATCTATCTCGTGCACAAAATCTAGCGCTTCCTGCAATTATTGCATTACTGATTGGTAAATATTTCTTCACCACATTTTGTTTTGCTTCCGGTGCACCGGGAGGTACCTTGTTTCCTCTTTGTGCAATGGGTGCTCTTACAGGTTGCCTTTTTGGGGCTTTTGCATATACGTATCTAGGACTTCCTCAAGTCTATATTATTAATTTTGTTGTACTGGGTGTTGCAGGATTATTTGCGTCAGTTGTGCGCGCTCCTGTTACGGCAGTTATTCTTGCCTTTGAGCTTACTGGTAGTTTTAATGCACTTTTAGCAGTATCAATTGTATCTATTGTGTCGTATATCTGTGCAAATATGTGTAAGGTTGATCCATTTTATGAGCATTTAACCATGCGTCTGATACAAAATATTTCTACCGAGCAAACACATGCTATTCAGAGAATGATGCACGTAGATTCACATAAAGAACTAATTGCTAAAAAGCTCCCACATAAAAAAGAGTTGGTGTTTCAAGCGCTTCATGTGGGCGTTAATTCAAGTGTTGAGCATAAATGTCTTGCAGAGATTAAATTTCCTCAGGACATGCGCATTATAACAATCAATCGAGAAGGAATGACCATTTTGCCGACAGGTGATACAAAACTGGTCGCTGGTGATGAGTTGTTATGTTCGTTTATAACCCAAACAGAATTAACAACAAAACCTAAGGTTCAAAAATTACTAGACAGTCACTTTATCGATGGTGCATAGGTTTTATCTGCGCTCTATGGCTCAAGAAATAAAAGAGGAAGAGAAGCTATCCCTCTCAACCTCTGTTGTTTAATTACTTTACATAAGATATATTATCATGTTTTAGTATTAAATTAGCTTAAGACGTTAGTACTAAGCTTTACATGTACAGTTTATACCTTGATTGAACTAACAAACGCTTAAACAAATGATAAAACTTATGCTTTGGCTTTTTATGAATTTGTCTTAGCCGCGCGTTTAAGTTTTCTAATATAACTTGCAGCACTTGTTGCAGCAACCGCGCCATCTGAAGCCGCTGTAATCAGTTGTCGCAAAACTTTATCGCGAACATCGCCCGCGGCATATAAGCCTTCGGTGCGCGTCTGCATATGATCATCAGTTTTAATGAACCCATTTTTATCGGTATCTACAAACTGACCTACGAGCTGATTCATAGGTTTCCTACCTGCAAATACAAATACACCAATACCATGAGGCTCACAGGTAATGGTTTCAGTTGAGCGAGTTTTAGTGTTTTCTAATGTGATAGATGTAAAACCTTCGTCAGACTCCCCTGCAAGTTCCTTAATTCGTGTATTGTATACAATCTCCATTTTTGGATTTTCTTGAACTTGACGGATTACGCCGTCTTGTGCACGCAATACATCTCGTCTTACCAAAAGTGTTACCTTCTTTGCAAAACGCGCAAGAAAAAGGCCTTCCTCACATGCTGCGTTACCTCCACCAACTACATACACAGGTTTATCACGGTAAAACATAGCGTCACAGGTAGCGCAATACGAAACACCGTGACCAGTATAGCGGCTTTCACCTTTAAACTCGGCTTCTTTTGCAGTAGCGCCACAGGCTATGAGCACGGCTTTAGTCTTAAAAGAGTGACGGGACGTATGCACCAAGAAGTACGACAGCCCCTGTTCGTCTTCAAAGCGTTTTAGAGAATCAACACGTTCCATACAGAGCGGAACATCCATATCTTTTACTTGTTTGTGCATAATTTCTGACAATTCATAACCGTTGATATGAGGAACGCCTAAATAATTATCAATTTTATCAGTAACGATCATTTGTCCGCCCAGCGCTTCTTGTTCAAGAATTACGATATCTAAAAGCGCACGCTGGGCATATAATGCAGCAGACAAACCTGCAGGGCCGCCTCCGATAATAACCAAATCTTTTAACGTGGGTTGCTCAGTTTGTTCTGTTGTAGTTGTATTCATGCCTTCTCCTCATGTATGCAATTAAATTACTGCAGTATACATACCCATATATCACTTGATGTATCAGACAAGCGTAAGTCTTATACAAACACATGAAAATAAGAACGCATGATTTTAAGGGCATTACATCTATAAATAATGCTGCTCAAATAACGAAAAACTCCAGCGTAGGTATCCAATGTTTATACATACGCTGGAGTTTATGAAACGGCATAAATAAGAAAGCTAAATTCAGTTTGCAATGATCATATGGAGTTGTTATGGCTCATTGAATGCATTTTTTCATTTATGCTTTGTCTTTTGTATGGCGCGGTAGAACAGCATTTAACACAATACCAATTAAGGTAGATGTGGCCATTCCTGGTAAGGTATAGCCTCCCAGTGGAATGTTAATTTGTGCTGTTTCCATACCAACACCTAAAATAATGACAACTGAGGCAATCATAAGGTTACGGTTATCGTCAAAATCAACCTTATTGGTAACAAACATACGCAGACCATTGGAAGCAATTAAACCAAAGAGCAATAAGCTTACGCCTCCCATAACTGGTACAGGGATTGTTCCAATAAATGCAGCAACTTTTGGACAAAAACCACCAACGATAAGCGCAAATCCTGCAGCATACCAAAAAACTTGAGTTGCAAAAACATGCGTAACGCTCATTACGCCAATGTTTTCTGCGTATGTTGTTGTTGGAGGGCCTCCTAAGAAACCTGAGATACAGGTTGAAATTCCGTCACCTGCCAAGGATTGAGGAAGCATTGCTCTATAGTCTTTGCCCACAATTTCGCCAACAGCAAGCAAGTGACCAATGTGCTCGATAACTACCACAATTGCAACAGGAGCTATCAACACAATAGCGTGTGGGTCAAAATGAGGCATTTGAATAGGCGGAAGCCCAATCCATGGTGCATCAACTACGGGTTGGAAATTAATAAGCCCTGCACATGCTGACGCAACATATCCTACAAGAATTGCTAAAAGAACAGGAAGCGTACCAATGATTCCTTTTTGTCCAGAAAAAATTACAGCTGCTAAAAGCGTAATTCCAGCAATACAAGCACTTACAGCCGCAAATTTGGAATCAGGTCCTAGCAGCGCCATACGCGCAGCCGCTGCAGAGAGTCCAACACCAATAACAACCATAACTGATGCAACCAATACAGGTGGAAGTAAGGTGTTAAGCCAGTTGGTACCAGCAATTTTAATAATTCCCGCAACTGCCAAGAACACACAACCCGCTACAACTACACCCGATAAAGCCGTATGCAAACTTCCCGTAGCTGCAGTAGCAACAATAATTGGGCTGATGAATGCAAACGAACTACCCAAATAACTAGGTATTTTGTTACGAGTGACCAAAAGGTACACAATAGTACCAATACCTGAACACATGATAGCCAGGTTAGGATCAAGACCGGTAAGTACTGGAACCAAAACGGTAGCACCAAACATACTCATCATATGTTGAATTCCTAAAGGAATAGCGCGTGCCACAGATACATGGTCATCTACGCCGATGATTTTTGCATCGTCTGCTGTACTCATAACACTCCTTTCTTCAGATATATGCGCATGCTCTACTTTTGGAGAACACGCGCATATTACCGTACAAACTTAAGCTTTACCGACATTTAGCCGATAAAGTTAAAAACAACTTTTAAAGCAGGAAGAAATATACGACAAACATAATTCCTGCAACCCACATAAGAGGTTTAATCTTTTTAACATTGCCCGTAATGAGAGCAACAATGATGTAGGAGATAAAACCAAATCCGATACCATCAGAAATTGAGAAGGTTAAAGGAATACCGATAATGGTTGCAAATGCTGGGAAGCTTTCTGACAGATCGCTCCAGTTAATTTCAACGGTATCGCTGATCATAAGATAACCAACCAAAACCAAGGCACCACAGGTAGAAGCAGCACTTACAACCGAAATAATAGGTGCAAAGAGGGCTGCTAAAATGAAGAGAACTCCTGTTACAATTGCAGAGAGACCAGTGCGTCCACCATCGGCTGCGCCAGATGCAGATTCAACAAATGTAGTAATTGAGGATGCACCAAAAAGACCACCAAGTGCTGCAGCTGCAGAGTCAACGGTTAAAATCTCGCTGATATTCTCTACGGTACCGTCTTCGTTAATGAAGTCTCCGGCTTTAGCGACAGCAGTTGCTGTACCCATAGTATCAAAGAAGTCAGACATAAGAAGAGAAAATGCGCATACAAGACAAACAGGATTGATAAGCGCTTTAACAATTCCCATGGTCCCCTCTTCGTCAACCATAAAAGGAGCACCAAAGGTAGAGAAATCAAGCGGTGCAATAAAGCCCGTAGGAAGCGAAGTAACGCCTAGTGGAATACCTGCAATTACCGCAAGAGCAATACCAATTAACAAAGCACCTTTAACTTTGAGGGCATAGCATGCAAGTGTTACTGCAACAGAAATAACACCAACGATGAAAACAGGATCGGTAATCTTGTTAAGCGTAACAAAAGTAGCAGGGCTCGGAACAATAACACCACCGTTTTTAAGACCGATGAATGCAATAAAGATTCCAAGACCCACAGAGATTGCATGGCGCAATGAAACAGGGATTGCGTCCATGATAGCTTCGCGCAGACCACAGAACACTAACAGAAGGATGACAATACCCTCGATGAACACGATTGCCATAGATGTATGCCAATCGTTGTTAGTTATAAGAGGCAAGGTAAACGCAACAATAGCGTCAAGACCTAAGCCTGTTGCAAGCGCAACAGGACGATTTGAAATGAGTCCCATAAGAATGGTTACAATACCTGAACCAATGCAGGTTGCTGTAATAGCAGCGTTTAAAGGAATACCAGCATGTACCAAAATTGCAGGATTAACTGCAATAATATATGCCATCGCTAAAAACGTAGTAAGACCGGCTCTACATTCCTGTGAAACAGAAGATCCTCTCTCACTTGCCTTAAAAAATGTTTCCATCTCCATCCTTTCTGAATTCCTATAGAAACATAAAAAAACCGATAGTGAAAACACTACCGGTTAATTACCACTGGAACCAAAACCGTTATCGCCACGGTCGGTAGAAGAAAGCTCAGCTGTTTCAACAAGCTCTACAACAGGAACTTTTTGAATAACCAGTTGGGCAATTCGATCCCCTTTTGAGATATGAATATCGTTATGAGGATCTAAATTGACGACACTCACAAACAATTCTCCGCGATAGTGAGCATCGATAAGGCCTGGTGTATTAGGCATAGAAAGACCACATTTATATGCTAAACCACTTCGTGGCTGTACAAAACCAGCGTAACCATCTGGAATTGCGATAGCTAAGCCAGTTGGAACCAAGAAGCGTTCAAAAGGCTTAAGAACAAGGTCAATATAGGAACACAAATCAAGACCTGCATCACCTGAATATGCATATCGAGGAAGCATTACATCTTCATGCAGGCGTTTTATAGGAAGTTGGATGGTATCAGATGAAGGGCTATTCATTCGATAAACTCCTTAACTCTTCGCTGAATTCTTCGACATCTTTAAAATCTCTATATACCGACGCAAAACGCACGTAAGCAACTTTATCTATATCAATAAGTTTTTGAAGAACGCGCATACCAATTTCCTGTGAAGTGATTTCTGTTTTTCCGTTATCACGTAGCTCAGTTTCTATGGAATCAATGAGCTGATTGATGCGATTAAGATCAATGGAACGTTTAATAGTTGCTGCTACAAGACCACGACGCAACTTTTCATGACTGAAAGGTTCTTTGGTGCCATCTTTCTTAATAACAAGAATGGGCATTTCCTCACGTCGTTCATAGGTTGTAAAACGTGTTTGGCAACCTATACATTCGCGACGACGACGAATGGCGTCGTTTCCTTCAGAGGAACGGGAGTCTACAACTTTAGATACATCACATCCACATTTTGGGCAGTGCATACAACTCCTAACGATTAAAACTCCGATATCAATGTAACATAATAACGGTTTATCACCTACAGAGGTAATCATTTTGACTCTAAGCGTAAACATTCTCGAAACAATTCATGAAAGTGTATGTTCTTGTGTATGGATTTAGACATTATTGCATGTACAGAGAATAGTATGGGCAAGCCAATGCATAAATTAGTTGGATAATTGCATGGGTATATATATCCGCTGACCTTCGTGTAAACGAAAACCTTCTATATTATTGTATGAAATGATCCAAGATTCAATTGCCGAGCGCTCAAAGCATTTAAGGTTAGATTCATTAACCAATGAATCGATGCTTTCTCCTTTTTGAACAATTGTTTCCGAGGGAATACTTGCTTTGAGAAGCGTGGAATCATGGGTCAATCGATAGTTGCTACATAAGGAATTGAGAAGAAAACCTGTAAGAAATACAAAAGAAAATAGAATCGTTAAACTCAAAGATAATGGTTGTGCCTTAATACGTTCAAGGTCGTGAAAGTTTTTCTCTGTTAAATCTGTCGTGTACATGCTCATCTTTTGTCCTTTCTTTTTTCTTAACTTATATATACACGAGGAGACGGACATTAATTAGAATCGCAGGTAGGAAAGCTATTACGTAAAATGACTTATTGGATATAAGTGAGGAAAAGCTTGTAATCAGTAGGGAAAAAATATTTTATAAGAATTAAGAACATATGTTTGTAATTTATAAATGTTCATGATATACTGAATTAACTACTAAAAGAGGAGCGTGTCCTATGAGAAAGCTTGGAAAACGACAAGAACAAATTTATTCCTATCTGTGTTCCTATGTTTCAGAGCATGGCTATCCGCCTTCAGTGCGAGAAATCGGAGAAGCTGTTGGATTAGCGTCTCCCTCTACCGTACATATGCATCTGCACGCCCTGCAGGATCTTGGTTACATCCATAGGGATCCTAAAAAACCACGTGCACTTGTACTTCCCAAGCTCGTACAAGACGAAGGCGAACAACACCGTGTTGAAAAAGACAATGTTGAGTTTAATGTAACTATTCTTCCTGTTGTTGGCCGTGTGGCTGCAGGTGTACCTATTCTTGCAGAACAAAATATCGAAGACCATCTTGCGGTTCCTACTTCTATAAGTTCAGATTCAAGTTCCTTTATCCTTAAAGTTCAAGGCGAGTCTATGATTAACGCTGGCATTTTTGACGGAGATTATGTTGTGGTAAAAGAACAGCATGATGCACGTAACGGCGAAATCGTCATCGCGATGATTGATAATGAATGCACGGTAAAGCGTTTCTTCAAAGAAAGCAGCTATATTCGTTTACAACCAGAAAACGATACAATGAAGCCTATTATTGCTAAACATCCAACAATTATTGGTAAGGTAACAGGTTTGTTCAGAGCGGTTGTTTCATAAAGGCGCGCGCGTGCATGGGTCTCAACGCATAGAAGCTTTTGATGTAATACGAGGTTTTTCACTTGTATCTATGATTGCTTTTCATGCGTGTTATGACCTGGTATCGCTGTATGGTGTATCGCTTACCTGGTTTGTTTTTCCCTATATTGATTTATGGCGCAACAGCATTGCATGGGTGTTTATTTTTCTTGCAGGTATGATGTGCTCATACTCAATGCATAAGGTCAAACGCTGTGTTGTCTATCTTGTATGTGCTTTCTTGATTTATGTAGTTACAACTTTAGTGGCTGTGGATATTCCTATCAATTTCGGCATAATTTTTTGTTTAGGTATGTCAACAACTGTTGTTACGCTTGTATCATACATGCTTTTACGTGTTGCTAAAACAGCTGCATTCGTAAAACTGAGCGCAGTTGTGCCTTCGTTGATGGTCAAAGTAGGTACGTTGATTTTGCTTTGTGTTATGCTTGGCCTCTTTGGAATCACGTATCATATACCGCACGGATATATAAGCTTCTTTCAGTACACGTGGCGTTTACCTGCATGTCTATATTCCTCATACGTTACAGCAGCATTTGGGTTTGCTCCGAGCTATTTTCAATCAGGTGATTACTACCCCATTTTTCCGTATCTGTTCTTGTATAGTAGCGGTGCTTTAGCAGGATGGTTAAGCAAGCCGTATGTGATGACATTACAAACGGCGCGTTCGCGCAAAGAGTCAGTTACGCTTACTCATGGCTCCTCGGGTGCGTTACTTGTTTACGGTTTAACATTTATTAAAAATCTTCTTGCTTTCATGGGAAGACACTCGTTACAAATATATGTGCTTCATCAACCGCTTTTATGTGTCCTTATATTTTTATGTATGAGTATGCGAGTATAAAAACTTACAATTCAAAAGGTTTAAGTCGCTCCACAAGCTTATGAGGAACATATACACAAAGCTGAGTACCTTGTTCGTCATACGTTTCACGCACTACTCTACCATACGTATGAATTAAAGGAATAAACGAAGAATCCTTGTACGCAACGTGTAAAACCATATATGTCTCTTGGCTCATAAGTTTCTGAGAAATCATTTGTAATAGTGCTTCTATCCCCTGTCCTGTTTCGGCAGAGATATAAGCGACATTAGTGGGGTCTATTGAATTGAATAATGCAAGCTCTTTGGACTGCGTGTGGACACTACATGAATTTGAAGGAGTGAGATTCTCTACACATGGAGACGCTTCATGCCCGGTTGCGTAAACATAAGAGTTAGATGCAATACGATCGATTTTATTAGCCACTATAAGATATGGGATTGTGCCTGCGCCAATGTCGTTGAGAATAGAGAGAACCACATTCATTTCTTTTTCTGCATGGGCGGATGAAACATCTACAACACACAGCAGGAGATCGGCTGAAACAACATCAAGCAAGGTAGATTTAAATGCATCTATGAGTTCAGTGGGTAATTTTTGTATAAAACCTACCGTATCGCTCAGTACTGCACGACGAGTGTCAGGAAGGGTAATCGAACGTGTTGTTGAGTCTAAAGTTGCAAATAATTCATCTTTTACGTAGGTTGAGGAATGACTTATACGGTTGAGCAAGGTAGACTTGCCTGCATTCGTGTACCCTACGAGTGCAATTTTATACAAAGGTGAAGATGATCGAATATTACGTTGAACCTTGCGTTGCGTCTCTAAAGCTGCAAGCTGCTGTTTAACGTGGGCTATTTTTTCGCGCGAAAGACGTCTATCGATTTCGAGCTGACTTTCTCCTTGGCCAAACCGTGATCCTATACCACCACGGGTTTGTTCGCCTAACAGATGACTCCACATCCCTTTAAGGCGAGGAAGCATATATTGCATATGTGCAAGCTTAACTTGAAGTTTGCCTTCCTTAGTAGTGGCATGAGCTGCAAAAATATCTAAGATAAGCGAACAGCGATCAATAACTTGAAACGATTTTCCAACAGCATGGCAAATGTTACTTTGTTGAGACGGGCTCAGTTCATCATCAAAGATAATAAAATCGACCATTAATGATTGTGCCATATGTTTAAGCTCGAGTAATTTTCCTGAACCAATATAGGTTGAATGAACAGGTGCAACGAGCTTTTGGACAAGCTTACCAACAGTTGTAATGTTAAGTGTTTCTGCCAAATGTGAAAGTTCTGATAAACTTTCTTGCGTCGTAAAATCACAGGCAGGTGACGGTGTTTCAACTGCAACAACAATTGCACGCGAACTGTTTTCATGTGGATTATAAAATGAAAATCGAGCCATATAGTCTTCTTAGCTTATATCGTTAATAATTTTTTGACACATATCATCTAAAGATTGCGTTGTACAATTGAGCCACTCAACGCGTGGATCCCGGGAGAACCACGAGATTTGACGCTTTGCATAATGACGCGTACGGCGTTTTATCAGGTCGACAGCCATTTCAAGTGAATATGTTCCGTCTAAATACGACAAAATCTCTTGATAGCCTATTGCCTGCGATGCCGTTTTGCTATGCTGGAGTCCGCGTGCTTTGAGACGAACCACTTCATCAACAAGACCTTGTTCAATCATAGCGTCAACTCGCTTTTCAATACGGCTATACAGCTTTTCACGAGGCCAAGAAAGTCCATATATACGTGCCGTATAGAATGGCTGCAAACGCTGTAATCCCTTTACATGTTCGGCGTAGGAAATACCATCATCAAGCATTTCAAGTGCACGAATAACACGACGAACATTATGAGGATGAATGAGTGCAGCAGAAGCTGGGTCGCGTTTGCATAACAACTTAAAAACAAAATCTGAACCCTCAACCTCAACGAGAGATTCATAGTAGTGTCTTTGAGGATTTTCAAAAGAGCCTTGAGGAAAGTGCATATCATCTATAACTGAATTGAGATACAGACCTGTTCCTCCACACAATATAACCTGTTTATGATTTGCACGAAGCGATTCCACGCACGCGCGTGCCTCAAGTTGAAAACGTTGAACTGAATATGTTTCTTCAAGTTCGGCACAATCCACCATATCAAGTTTAGCTTTGCGCTCTTCTGGCGGCAGTTTGGCAACGCCGATATTCATACCCTTATAAATTTGTAATGCATCAACAGAGATAACATGGGTAGTAAAATTAAGCGCAAGCATATCGGCCAGTGATGATTTGCCTGAGGCAGTTGGGCCAACAATGGCAATAACGGGAGATGCCATCGATCATCACCTAGGCTGACCTGTGAGTTTACCGCGCAAATACCACGTTTTTGCTTCTTCGACATAGACATCGCACATTTTGCCAATATAGTCTTGAGCTGACGCGCCTTTGGGAAGCGAGAAAAGAACAGTTTGGTTTTTTGGACTATGTCCAACCAAAACGTGGGAATCCTTTTTTGATGTACCTTCGACAAGCGAGGTAACTAAGGTATGCAGTTCCTTTTGATTTGCTTTATAAGCAAGTTCTTCAATAAGATCTGTTAAGCGATTAAAACGTTCTTGAATAACCTCATGTGGTGTTGTATCTTCTATGTTTGCGGCAGGTGTTCCAGGACGTTTTGAATAGATAAATGTAAACGCAGAGCTGTATTCAACTTCACGTACAAGTGATAAGGTCTCTTTGAAGTCTTCCTCGGTTTCTCCTGGAAAACCAACGATAATATCTGTTGAAAGAGCAATATCGGGCATAGCACGCTTGAGGTGGTCAATAACCTCTAAATACTTCTCACGGGTATAGCTTCGGTGCATAGCTTTAAGTATTCGAGTTGATCCACTTTGAACTGCTAAGTGAAGTTGTGGCATAACAGCAGGCGTTTCTGCCATGGCTGCGATCGTTTCGTCAGAAAGATCCTTAGGATTAGAAGACGTAAAGCGAATACGCTCGATGCCCACCTCCCCCACTTTTCTTAAAAGCTCTGCAAAACAAGGTTTTTTGTAAAGATCTCTACCATAGGAATTAACATTTTGTCCAAGAAGCGTTACTTCACGAACTCCATCATCTTTAAGACGACGAACTTCATCAACAACGCGTTCAAGAACACGACTACGCTCCCGTCCACGTACATATGGCACAATACAGAATGTACAGAAATTATTGCAGCCGGTCATAATAGGTACCCACGCATGAAAGCTTTGGTCACGTTTTGAAGGTAGATCAGTTGAAAATCCGCGATTTTTCTCGATAGTGTCTACAAATACTTCGTCATCATTGCTTTCAAAGGCTTCGCATAATAGCTCAGGCACGCTTGCAAGTGCAGAGGTACCAAAGACAACATCAACATTTGGAACATGTTCACGTAACTTGGCACCGTCGCGCTGGGCGATGCAACCTCCAACGGCAATTACACGTTTACCGCACGGCGAAGGTGGAAGCGTTACCAAATTAGAAACTGCGCCATACAGATGTGTATCTGCTTTTTCTCTAACTGAGCAGGTCATAAAAATTACGATATCAGCTTCTTCAAACGTAGCGACTTCATTTGCTCCGCAATCGTCCAGAAGACCAGCAACACGCTCTGAGTCATGAAGGTTCATCTGGCAACCAAAGGTTTTTATAAGATACGTTTTCCCTACTAATTTGCTTGCTCTAGCCACAAAATTCCTTTCCATTGAAGCTTTGAAGACTCGATATATTTATTTGTAACATAAGGTGATAGTAACAATCGCCGAGGGACTAAAATTTTGCTTAAAATATATTGCTCGGCTATAAGGCGCGTCAATACTTGATTGTTAAAGTGTAGTATTTTGTGATATATGGTGCACCAAAACGGCAATTTTTATAGCGGTGCGGTCGTGACCTTCTATGTTAATATCTGCAAAGGTTG
>NZ_CFRCNA010000019.1:0-28811 GCF_986145555.1 Fannyhessea sp. | reverse complement strand
TGCAAAACCATGCCAAAATGTTTGCGAACCTCTTGTGAACTCAGTTGACGATACGGCACTTCCCTAAAATAGATCTCACCTGATCCAAGCGGATACAGGCGCATAAGCAGGTGTAGCAAAGTTGATTTACCACAACCCGTATGACCTACTAAAGCCAATGTTTGATGAGGATATACCTCAAACGATAGATCGTGGATCACATTATGCGTTCCATCGTAAGAAAAAGAAATGTTTGAGACTTTTAGAAGTGGCGAGCGAGGTGCATTTACATGTGTAGGCGTCTTGCATATGCGCTGTGTGCGGCGTACATCGTGAGAGTCGCAAGGGTCACATGCATTGGACATATCACCTGTAGCACGAACAGACGCAGTGTTTGTAGGTGCACACAACACAGAGCTACCATCAAAGACTTCATCTGAATTGTTCTCATAAGTTTTTGCAAACATAAGAAGCTGAACAATTCTAATCATTGAGGTATAGGCCGTTTGAATTTGTGTAGATAATCCTGATAGTTCGTTAATTGGCTTAGTAAGCTGTTGCGTATACACCAATAAGCTCACCAACGCACCAACGCTTAAGTGCCCAAACTGTTGCGTTACCACGCAAAATGCGCCCAATGTTACCACAAATGCATATAAAAGATTTTGAATAAGGCGCGTGGTAGGATTTGCTAACGAACTCAAAAACTGAGCGCGCTTTGCTTGTACTTCAACCTTGTGATTAAGCGCACAAAACTGTTGAGAGCGCGCTCGAAAAGAGTTGGTTGTTCGTAACAATTTTTGCATACGCGCGCTTTCGTGAATAAACTGCATCATGTTTTCTTGCGCGTGCAGTTGTGCCTCAAAATAGGACTGTCCACGAGAGGCAATATAGGAATTGATAAACATAAAACAAGGCAGCAGAACAATAATGATAAGAGCCATCTGCCAACACAACAAGCACATGCATACAAACGAACCCACAATAATGATAAGTCCTCGTACGCTTTGGTTAAGCGCAAGGATAAGACCATCAGATATTTGATCACAATCCATAATAAGACGGTTGTGAATATCACTCACCACATCTTTAGTGATATAGGTAAGCGGTATATTTTGAATGAGCGCAAAACATCTACTTCTGAGAGCGCGAATACTTTGCACGCAAGCATGGGTAAAACGTACAACGCCTGTCCATTCAAACAGAGCACTTGCCATAATTGAGACAAGCAGAAGGAGCAAATACGTTGATAGAGACGGCATGCCCGGCGTAAAAAGTGCATCAACCGATAAACCAATACAAAGCGGAATGCTAAAAGAACAACATGAAGCCAGCGTACACAATACGACGCTTTGTATAAATGAAACTGTCTTAGGCTTAAAAAACGGCATAAGGAAATGCACAAGTTCTGAGCGCGTGGGCGCAACAGCATGAAAAACAAGCGCATCCGTCTTAGATTGTGCAGTACTCGAGCCAGATGCCTGCGAATTTTGTGTATTAGAAACTATAGTTTGTGCCGAACCAGCTGCAACATAAGGATTTTTCATCGCATCCAATTCCTTTTTTAATGTTTGCTCATTTTATTGCGTACTCAAAATTACAGGTATTACCTGCATCTACCATCACAACAAGTCATTCTCGCGTATACGCATGTTGTGTTTCATAAAGCTCCTGATACACCTTACATGACTGTAAAAGCTCTGCATGCGTGCCCACACCAACCAGGTGTCCTTTATCTAAAACCAAAGTCATATCTGCGCATTTCACATGACTTATCTGCTGAGATACAAGCATAACGCAGCTCTGTTTGGCTCGGTTAAGAAGATGTTGTGCAACCTTTTGCTCGGTAAGTGCGTCAAGCGCCGATAAACTATCATCTAATAAAATATGTGACGCGCGTGAAGCGAATGCCCGAGCAAGTGCTAAACGCTGCTTTTGACCACCCGACATTTGAGCCGAGCCGTGAGTAACAATGGTATCAACTCCTCTGTCAAGGCTGCGAACAAAATCAAACGCGCACGCCTGCTTAAGCGCATTGTTTATATCTGCATCAGTCAACGTATCATTACCAAGAGATATAAAATCACGAATTGAAGTTTGTAACAGCTCAGTTGTTTGGGGTACATAGCATATGTTTTGTGAACATACGTTAGAAGAAAGCTGTGAAAGATTGTATCCACCAAAACAAATTACACCTTTTTGAGGAGTGTACAGTTGAGCTAAGAGTGCTAAAAGCGTTGACTTTCCCGACCCAACCGATCCAACAACACCAATAAAGCCGTGTGCAGGGATTGTGCAGGTAATATCGGTAAGAGCAAAACCTTCTTCGGCTGTTGATTCTTTATCTTTTGACATCCCACACAAACACGCGCCCTTAGTACCTGCAGCTTGCGTACTTGTGCAGCTACAAGGGTTATAAGTAAAACTCACATGATCCAAAACGTATTGTGTATTCGTTGGTACAGAAGTATCTGCCAAAGCATCAGCAGTAAGAGCATGATCTGCTGAGGTTGAATCCTTGCAGGTACAGATTTCCATAACACGCGCAGAGGCAGCGGAGGCTTTGGTAAATACCAACATAAGGTTTGAAATATAGACAATTGCCAAAAGTGTTTGCGTCATATAGTTTATCAAAGCAACTAAGGTACCTTGAGAAATGTTGAACATCGAAAAAAGTGCATATCCACGCAGCGATGCCACATACATAAGCATCATAATGCCCATATTCATAATTCCAAACGTTACTGGAGACAAAAGCGCAGAAATGCGGCTTGTTGCTTCAAGAAGCTGTATATAGTGTTGATGATCATCTTCAAAACGTTGCATTTCTATCTTTTGTGTACGATACGCTCTTACAAGTTCAACAAGTTCCAAATTTTGCAATACATGATCGCTTAAGGTATCAAGCGTACGCTGCAAAAGCGTAAACATACGTGAGAGTCTTTGAATTGCCCACGCAAAAATAAGAGCCACAAGTGGAATGCAAACACAAAAAATCAATCCGTAACGCCAGTTCAAAATCAATGCAGAGATAATTGATGCAATTGCCAACAAAGGACAGCGAATAAGCTGCCTAATGGCAAGCGCAATCATGAGCTGTATTTGATTAACATCAGTAATTGAGCGATTTACCAACGTTGAAGTAGAAAATTTATGCAGGGATAAAAGCGACAGAGTTGAAATCTTTGAAAAAAGTTCACGGCGCACGTCGCAGGCAACATTCACAGAAACCTGTGCAGCAACTGATTGACAAATTAGCGTTGCGCCATAACTAATACCAGCTGCAGCTACCAACCATGCGCCGTAGTACATACAAACCGTAAAACTATGGCCCATGATGCCTTCGTCAATGAGGCGCATAACAAAATATGGCGTTATGACCTCAAAAATAACTTCTACTGCTTTTCCTGTCATACCACATAATGCTTGCAATCTGTATGGCATTACAAAGCGTTTTAGCATGTCAAACATACCCACTCCAAACGAACGATGAGCATGTATCTCGTTAAACGTCATGCTCTAAAGTGATTCAAGTTTTTCAGAAAGCGTAAGCCACTGAGTTTCTAGTTCATCAACTAACCTTTGCGCTTCACTTAACTGTTTTTGCAATTTTGCAAGTTGTTCATAGTCTGATCCATCACATGCTTGCATAAGTTTTTGAATTCGATCTGGTTCATCTTGTTGCTTGGTAAGCTTTCTTAAAACGGCGTCACATTGTTTTTTAAGCTCATAACGTGACGCGCCACCGCAAGCGTGTTGTTGTTTTGCAGCACGATCTTTGTTTTTTGTCACTAGACTAGAACCAAGCGCATGAGAAGAACTTGCGTCATTATCTTGTGAGATAAGACGTTGCATATATTCGTCTATGCCACGAGGCATATGAATAAGTTCTCCATTTAGCAAAGCATAAATATCGTCACAAACACGCTCCATAAGATGACGATCGTGTGTAACTAAAAGAAGTGTTGCAGCCCACGAATCCAAAACATCCTCAAGCGCAGCAAGCATATCGGTATCTAAGTCATTTCCAGGCTCGTCGAGCACTAAAACATTAGGCTGTTCTAATAGTGTAATCATAAGAGCTAAACGGCGCAATTGCCCGCCCGACAGATCACACAAACGACTTTTTTGATCAAGATTTCTAAAACCAAGTCGTTCAAAAAGCTGCATGGGTGTATAACTTTTGCCATCAATATACACACTTGATTTTGAGCGTGCCAACACATGCTCAACCGTTTGGTTTTCCTTGTGAGCAAAACATGACAAGTGCTGGTCAACTATGCCAAATACAACGGATTTTCCCACTTTTACAACGCCTTGTGAGGGAACTTGCTTAAGCGTCATGATCCGTAAAAGAGATGATTTACCGCTTCCGTTTTCTCCCACAATGCCAATGCGCTCACCAGGCCCTATGATCCAATCGAGAGGCTTAATTACCTGATGAGAACCATAGGTACACCCAACATGCTCAAGTGTTATAACTTGTTTTCCTAAGCGCGTTGCAGCTAGAGCCTTAAGCTCAATAGAATTTCTTAGTGGCGGGTCCAACGCAACCATCTCTAAGGCAGCTTCAACCCTAAATTTAGGCTTTGAACTGCGAGCCTTAGCACCATGAGCAAGCCAATTAAGCTCTTTTCGTAACATATTTTGACGTTTAGTTTCTGCAACTTCGCTAAGACGCTCACGTTCAACACGTTGTTGAATATAGGCACTATATCCACCTTCAAATGGGTCAACACAGCCATCGTGAACTTCCCACATGTGGTCGCATACCTCGTCTAAAAACCAACGATCATGCGTAACGATAACCGAACTTAATCCATGAATACGTTTACGATCTTTAAGATAGGAAGCAAGCCATGCAATGGTTGTCATGTCCAGATGGTTGGTAGGCTCATCCAACAGCAACACATCCCATGAGCCAAGGAGCACACGCGCAAGGTCACAGCGATGGCGCTGACCACCAGAAAGTTTGGAAATAGTGGTATCAAATGAAACATCTTGCAGCAAACAATTAACAAGAGAGCGCTTAAGAGGATCTTGTGCCCATTCATAAGTTTCAAGCGATTGAAATACAACATCGCGAACAAGATCGGTATCCTTAAATGCATCGCGTTGTGCAAGATAACCAATGGAAGAAGCATTACGCGTTATAACACATCCACTATCGGGCTCCATAATATGCGCAAGCACCTGCAGAAGCGTTGATTTTCCTCCGCCGTTTTGACCAACCACGCCTATGGTATCGCCTGCGCTCACTCCAAGTGACACGTTCGAAAGTAAAACCTTTGCAGAGCGTTCAACACATAATTTATCTGCACTTATAACAACTGACATTGCGTTCCTTTAACTGATGTTTTCGTACCATGAGCCTTGTGTTATGCACTTGTTTGTATATGCAATAAAGACTTTACTTCGTTAAGAATAACGCGTGCAACTTCGGGCAACTCTTGTGTATCGTGGTGTATCAAATGATCGGGATATACGATGGTAATTTTGTCGGTTTGTGCACCAAAAGTAGACTCTGCTTTTGACACATCATTAGCAATAATGCACGTACATTGCTTAAACTTTAATTTTTCAGCAGCATTGCGCTCCACATTCTCGGTTTCGGCAGCAAAGCCAATAACAATTTTTTGAGGATACAGACGCGCAACCGTTTGCAAAATATCGGGATTTTCAACAAGACGAAGCGTATATGACTTTGGGTTTTGCGCATGAGTACTGCCAGCACAATCAAGCGACACAGGACTTGAGTTTTCTGCATGAGATATGAACTCACCATGAGGCTTTTTGATTTTTTGCGGAGCAACTGTTTCGGCACGCCAATCCCCTACTGCAGCCGTACAAATTATGACATCAGCACTCTTAGCAGCTTCGAGCGTTGCCTCATACATCTGTTTGCCATCTACTACAGAAATAAACGAATCAACAAACGGTCTAGGCAAAACAGAAGGACCACTAATTAGTACTACACGCGCTTTTTGGGCGCAAGCAGCACGAGCTAGCATATAACCAAGCTTTCCTGTGGCATGATTTGAAATAAAGCGTATAGGATCAAGCGCCTCTCTGGTAGGACCTGCCGTAATCACCACAGTTTTGCCAGCTAAGTCAGCAGAAGCACAACGCGCAATGCACATAACATACCAAGCAAGTTCAATAGGATCAACAAGCTTTCCCGTGGCATTATAGCCACAAGCAAGATGACCGCAAGCCGGTTCAACAACGTAATAACCCCAAGATCTAAGGGTATTAACATTAACCTGAGTTGAGCGCGCCTGCCACATATGCACATTCATAGCAGGGGCAATTACAACAGGAGTATGAACTGCTAAAAGCGTTGAACTTACCAAATCATCAGCAATTCCTGCTGCTAGTTTTGCCATGATATTTGCCGTTGCTGGAACAACCACACTTACCTCTGCCCAATCAGCAAGCTCGATATGGGCAATCGTGCTGTTGTGAGTAAAAAGCTCGGTATATACATCGTGTCCCGATATTGCCGCAAATGTTTGTGGGCCCACAAATTCGCAAGCTGCTTTTGTCATTGCAACGCGAACATCGCAGCCGTGTTTTTGTAACTCTCGAAGCGTAAGTACAGCTTTATATGCGGCAATTCCTCCGCATACCACTAAAAGTACCTGTAAAGGTTTATCCGATGTATTCATAGTTATTCCTCTACGGTCTATCTCTACGATCTGTCATGAGAAGCAATGATAAGCAAACGATGACAATACGGACATTCTGCAATAGTTTGATCTGCTTTGATCTTGTTATACAAACTGGGTTGCAGCTTAACACAGCAAACCGATGGCATATTTCCCTTAAGTTCTTCAACACAAATACCGTTAAATCTGCTTTTGAGGCTGGTATATAATGCAATATGCTCATGGGTAAGACCACATTTTACCTCGTCACGAACATGTAATAACGAAGCGGCTTGACGCTTGATGTCTTCAATGCTTTGTGCTTGTTCGTCTTTAAGCGAAGCTAACTCCCCACGCAATTTTTCCTGTAAAAGATGGGCATTGTGCTCGGCTTTTTTAAATTTTTCTAAATCTGCTTTAAGCTTTTTTTCGTCAAATTGCAACTTTTCAAACTTCTTTGCAAGGCTGGAAAGCTGAAGCTCCAAATCACTAATACGACGATAATCGCTGCCTGCAGCCTGTGCCTCAAGCTTTACCTTTTGGGTGATTTCTTGCAAGTGTGTTTGCATGTCGAGATTATCTTGAAGCTCTGTTTCGATGTCTTTGCGTTGTGCCAACAGTTGAGTTTGTTGCTGTTTTAACTTTTTAAGGGCTGTAGTGCAAGCAGGTATGCGCTTTCCTTCAAGAAGGCCATGAAGTTGTTGGTTATACCGCATAAGCTGTATGTCAACCTCTTGAAGTTTAAGAAGTGCTTGATACTCTTTCATAGGGTTCCTTTCATGATACGTACAGCTTATAGGGCAACTTGTGATGTGGTAACAATTGATAAAAGCGTGTTTGCAAAACGTTTAAGCGTATCTTCGTCTACGCGCTCATCAAACGAAATTCGTAACGCACCAAGCGCATCACGCTCGCAGATTCCTTGTGCACGCAAGACATGAGACGCACGTGCAGAATCGGAGGCGCATGCAGATCCAGATGATATGCCAAAACCTTTGCTATCAAGCTGCAACAAAATTGCCTGAGCATCACAGTCTTTTGCCAGTACACTTACAATTCCTGGAAGCCGTTTGTCAGCAAACGAAAGCGGCGTTGTTGGAGTTATGCGATCTGATGCACACAACATTTGCTCAAGCATGTGTGCGCGTGCGGCAACTGTAGACCGTCTTTGTTTTATATGTTGTATACATTCACGTGCCGTTTGTGCAAATGCTTCGCACAAACACACTGCTTGAGTACCAGGACGGGCGCCACCTTCTTGACCACCTCCAAAGGTAAGGGGCATAAAAGGCGTATTTCGTTTAAGAATTAAAGCTCCAATACCCACTGGCCCACCAATTTTATGCGCCGCAATAGAGCATGCATCTATCTCTTCTAAATCACAAGGAATACGGCCAAACGCTTGTACAGCATCGCTCATAACATAAGAACCTACCTCATGAGCACAGCGTGCAAGTTCACGAATTGGCTGGATAACACCTGTTTCGTTATTGGCATACATAATGCAGGTAAGCGCAACATGCTCATCTAAGACAGCTCGTAATTGTTCACAGGTAATTTCGCCCGTTGACGAAGGGCGTACGTATACGATCTCAAATCCTTGTTCTTTAAGACGAGGAAGTGGCTCAAGACACGAATCGTGCTCAATTGCTGAAACAACAATCTTAGTACGATGTGGCTGTCTAAGACGATATGCATGCGCAATACCACAGAGCGCCATATTATTAGATTCGGTACCACCAGAAGTAAAGTGCACCTCATAAGGGTCTAGAGCCGTTGTGAAACATGAGGCAATCTGACGACGACTACGCTCAAGTGCCGCATAAGCTAAGCGTCCTGGTGTATGCAGCGAATTTGGATTGGCTCCTGCATAGGCAGACTCCTCATAAGCTTCTTGCGTCTGAAGAGAAATACGGCGCTGCGGAGCTGAGGCTGCATAATCAAGGTATACGTATGATGAAGATTTCATATTATGCACGCTTTGCTTCCAAAGCTCCGCGCTGCGCAGAGCTACGTAATGCTTCAATAGCAGCAGATCTATCCTGCGCGTTAAAGACCGATGAACCCGCAACCAGCATTGTTGCACCAGCGCGTGCCACATCGTATGCATTATGAGCGTTGATGCCACCGTCTACTTCAATCACAGGATTAACACCGTGTTCGTCGCATAACGCTTTGACCTTTGCAATCTTCTTGCAGGTAGACTCAATAAATGATTGACCACCAAAACCGGGATTTACGCTCATAACCAAGACCATGTCTACATCTTCGATAACGTCGTCTAAATTCATGACTGCTGTTGCAGGATTAAGTGCAACACAAGCACGCTTATGAGCTGAATGAATAGTATCAATAAGTCGTTTTAAGTGAGTTTGAGCTTCCATATGAATGGTGAAGGAATCGGCGCCTGCGTCAAGATACCACTCAAGCGTTGCCTCGGGATTATCAACCATCAGATGAACGTCAACGGGTAAATCACTAGAGGTCTTAACCGCGCGTAGAATAGGACATCCAAAACTTAAATTTGGAACAAAGTGTCCATCCATTACATCAAAATGCAGATAATCGGCTGTTGCAATAGATGAAAGTTCATCTGAAAGCTTCATAAAATTGGCGGACAACATTGACGGCGCAATGCAAATGGGATGTGTATCCATGAATGAACCCTTCTAATTGTTTGTTGACATACCATAAAATTCTTCGTGCGGAATTCTTTCAAGCAAAAGCGCAATGACGTCTTCGAGCTTGGCATGTTCATATAAAACTGAGTAAACCGAGTTGGTGAGCGGACTTTCAATAGAAAGCTTTTTGCATAACTCTTGTGTGCTCAAAGCAGCACGAGCCCCCTCAACAACCATTGACGTACGCTGTTCATATTCCTGCAAGCTTTCTCCTTGCGAAAAAGCACAGCCAAACGAGCGATTGCGCGAGTGCACCGACGTACAAGTTGCAATAAGATCCCCCATACCTGCAAGACCCATACAGGTAAGTGATTTACCACCTTTTGCGATAACAATACGACTAATTTCTGCAAGTCCACGCGTCATTAAAACTGCTAATGCATTGTCTCCGTACCCCAAGCCAGTACAAATTCCACAAGCAATTGCCACCACGTTTTTAATAGCAGCGCATAGTTCAACCCCAACTACATCGTCAGATAAATAAATTCTAAAATTTTCATTCATGATCAAACGTTGGAAAAATTGAGCAACCGATGCATGAGTCGAGGCAATAACAGCCGCCGAAATTTTACCTTTACAAATTTCCTCGGCGTGATTAGGGCCGCTCAACACCGCAATACGGGCAGGATTGCCCCAAACTTCGGACAAAACTTCGCTCATAGTATAGTTAGTATGATTTTCGATACCTTTTGTAAGAATAAGAACAGGCGTTTGTGAGTCTACATAGGGCTGGACAGCTTGTGCACAAGCTCTAATAAATTGTGATGGCACAACCATAACTATTGCTTGTGCATCCTTCAAGACGCTTTGATAATCAGTTGAGGCACAAACACAGTCGAGCATCGTATAGGTATTAAGTTGAACAGGATTACGATGATGTTCATTGATATAATCGGCTATTTCTTGATCGTGGGACCAAATCATAACTTGATCCGCATGAAGTCCAAGCAAACCCGAAACAGCTGTACCCCAACTGCCTGATCCTATAACGGCAACTTTTGAAATCGACATCGGCTTTCCTTACTCTATTCTCTTAGCTTCAACTTACCTTTTATACGATATTCTATTGTGATGCACACAGAGCATGCTTATATCATAGAGGTTATTGCAACAAAGAAACGTTGCAACACGGTGTATCTCCACAACTTTAAGATTTTGCCTTTAAGGGTTTTTCCTCTCCTTTTATAAGACGTGCAATATTGTTACGATGCGCCCAAATAACCAAACAAGCAACCACGATAATAGGTATGAGTTCAAACGAGGTATAACCAAATACATATGCCCAGCACGGAAGTGCAATCGCAGCCGCTAACGACCCTAACGAAACGCGTTTTGAAGGTATCGTAAAAACAAAAAATGCCAAAAGTGCAAGCAAAGCCGTTTGCCAACTGAGCACTAATGCCGCTCCAAATCCTACCGAGATTCCTTTGCCGCCCTTAAAATGCAGGTACGGAGAAAAAATATGACCACACACGCAGGCTGCATAAACAACGCTGTTAACAAACATGCACAGCTTATAAACATCAGAAAAAATCTGCGAAGTTGCACAAAATTGGATAAGTTCTTGTACGTGGATAGCGACAACCATATTCAGTACATAGATAGCTATGCCTAAACTTAAAGCGCCTTTTCCTGCATCACATAAAAGTGTAAGCGCCGCTGGTAGTTTTCCAGCTACGCGCGCTACATTGGTCATGCCTATATTACCGCTGCCTGCAGCTCTCACATCAACGTGACAAAACCTTTTTGTTAGAACCACGCCAAACGGTATGCCGCATACTGCATACACAAACACAAGTGCCACTAATACCGAAATGCAATACCCTTGCATAAAGCTCTCCTTAAAGGGTTAAGGTTTACCAGCTTACAGACTTAAAAAGTAAACACTTAATCTTTATTCCTAAACTTAAGCCGAATAGGCGTACCTTGCAAATCAAACGTTTCACGCAAACGGTTCTCTAAGAAACGCATGTACGCATCATCGAGTAAATCCTTTGCATTGCAGAAAAAGGTAAATTCAGGAGGACGATACCCCGTTTGTGTTACATAATGAATCTTAAAACGACGGTTTTTATGCACAATCGTGTGGCCCGCCTCACGAATTTTAGTAACAAGATTATTGAGCTGAGATGTCTTAATAGAACTGGCGTGGGCACGATACGCACGAAGCGCTGCATCAAGCGCCTTATTAACAGATTTACCCGTAAGCGCGCAAATGCTTATCTGCTCTGCCCATGTTGCAAACGTAAGACGAATAGCAAATGAATCCAAAAGTTTTTGGCGATCCTGCTCGTCACGCAACAAATCGGTTTTGTTAAGAACCAAAACCAATGCGCACCCACGATCAATTGCCATACCAGCAAGTTTTTGATCCTGTTCGGTCATACCTTCATGTGCATCTATAACAAGCAGGCACACATCAGCTTTATCCATTGCCTGCAAACCGCGAACCATGCTGTAATATTCAACATCCTCATGAACTTGCGTCTTTTTTCTCATACCAGCAGTATCAACCAGACGAATAGTTTGACCCTTGTAATCAAAAGTAATATCAATAGCATCGCGCGTTGTACCTGCATAATCGGCAACTAAGCTGCGTTGCGAGCGAGAAAGTTTATTAACAAGCGATGATTTACCAACATTTGGACGACCAATAACCGCAATTGCCACTGATGAGTCTTTTGGCTGGGGTGCTTCTTCATGAACGGGCAAAGCGTTAACAATATCATCAAGCAAATCACCTGTTGCTGTACCATGTGTAGCCGAAATAGCACGCGGCTCACCTAAACCGAGTTTTAGATAGTTCCATGAATCTAAAACCTCATCGGGATTATCAATTTTATTTACAACCAAAAAAACAGGCTTATGCATACGACGTACAATTTGCGCAACGGTCTCGTCTTCGTCGGTAAGTCCAATGCTTCCATCAACAACCATAACAATAACGTCTGCTTCGTCACAGCCTAAAAGTGCCTGTTCACGAATACCCAGAGCAAAACGGTCTTTGCTTTTAAGTGATTCAATGCCGCCCGTGTCGATAAGCGTAAACTCACGCCCATTCCAATCACAAGCATGATAGGAGCGGTCACGTGTAACACCGCGCGACTCGTGCACAATTGCCGACTTGGTAGTTGCAAGTCGATTAACAAGTGTTGATTTTCCTACATTCGGACGACCAACTATGGCTACCAGTGGTTTTGACATATCATTCCATTCTAAAAAAACGTACAGGTACAAGCTAAACTGTTACACTTAGTATATATGCTTTCATGCACGTACATGTAAATCATATTGCTTATACATGTGAATTTCTTGCTTATTTGTCGGACGCGGGATACAAAGACATGAGCCGTTTATACACTTCATCAATTTGATACTGAGGTGTAGACGCGCCAGCGGTAATGCCTACTTCGCTGGTAGGAGAAAACCACGCAGGATCAAGCTCTTCGGCAGTCTCAATATGATATACATGATCACAATACGTTCTGCATATCTCAGCTAAACGCGTGGTATTAGCAGAAATTTTACCGCCAATTACAATCATGCAATCAACCGACTTTGCCAAATCTGTTGCTGCATCCTGACGCAGCGACGTTGCCTCGCAAATCGTATCAAACAGACGTATTTCCTCAGCTTTACCTACAAGAGCCGCTACAATTTCTTTAAGACGTCGACGACTTTGCGTGGTCTGGACAACAATTCCTACTCTTCGTTTGATTGAAAGAGCCTCGATGTCTTCGGGCGTTTCAACACACACAGCACCTGGTGCATGACCTAAGGTGCCTTCAACTTCAGCATGACCTTTTTCTCCAAACACAAGCACCTGATAGCCCTCTTTGGTAAGCGTTTCGGCTGCTCTATGTGCACGAATTACAAAAGGGCATGTTGCGTCTACTACAATGTCGTGGCTTTGATAGGCTTTCTTTTCTTCCTCGGGAGTAACGCCATGCGTGCGCAGTAAAATTGCTTTGCCCGATACCTCGTCAGCGTTGTGAATAACCTCAACGCCTTTGGCGGCAAGCTTTGAAACTACTTGAGGGTTATGAATTAAAGGGCCTAGCGTATGAATACGTCCATGTATTTTATGAGAAAGAGCTTCCACCATATCTAACGCACGATTCACACCGTAGCAAGCTCCAGCTTCTGTGGCTATACGAATATGCATACGACCTACTTTATCTTAGGGTGACTCAACAGTTTTACTACAGCTTATGCGGATAGTGCTGCATAAGCTCTTCGCGCAAGGTATATACCCTATCCATTGCAGACGTTTCTAACAGCTGCATCAGTTGTTTTTTAGATATAGGCTTTTCTACCTGCTGTTTTAGCTGGTCAAGCGAAAGTATTTCTCCTACTTTAAAGTAGATGCGTCCAACTTTTTTCCACAAACGAGGTGCGTGTGCTATTGAATACGCACCCAAAACGCAAATAGGCAACACATCCACCCGAGCACGAGCCGCTAAAAGCGCAAAGCCACCATAAATTTTTGGCTTAACAGAAAGATCTTGTATACGCGTACCTTCTGGATAAATAAGCAACCATTCCCCCCGTTTAAGTGCATTTTCGCAGCGATGGATGCATGTAATGTCGGCAGTATGACGCTGTACGGGAATACCGCCTGCAACTGCTAAGGCAAAAGCATTAAGCTTATGCGTATTGAATTCGCTTTTATACATCGATCGTACACGTATTCCGTGGAAGTAAAAATACATCACGCACATAAGCGGCTCGAGTGCAGATACATGATTCATCACAATGATGTGCGGCTTTTTGGAGCGAAGCAACTCAGAAGGCATGTTGTAAAATTTCCATGGCCATAAAATTTTGGTACCGATCCAACAAAGTACCATAACACATGCAAAAAGCAGGCGTGCATACCACGGGTGTTCTTTCATTGGTGTGTCGTAGTAGCTGTCAAACGAATTACTCTGACACGTAGCATGTGGCATGCATGCAGATGAATCTGCATCTTGTGAAGAAGAAACATCTGTGGGCTTTGTATCAAAGGAAGTGTTATCACAGCGTTGATCCTTAGCATTAAGAGCGGATCCATCATGAGCAACAGACTCATTCATATACTGCATAATCTGAGCAACAATCTCATCAACACTCATATGCGAGCTGTCAATATGATGTGCGTCTTTTGCAGCTTTTAATGGTGTTGTCTTACGGTGAGAATCAATATCATCGCGCTTAAGAAGATTGACTAAAATTGCTGCCTCTTCATCGGGAGAAACGTGTGCTTCTGTAGCGGTTGCAAGATCTCCGCCAGCACGCTGGACAGCGCGTCTATGTGCACGAGCTGCAGCATCGCAGGTAAGAAAAATCTTAACTTGCGCATGAGGAAACACCGCAGTACCAATATCTCTTCCTTCTGCAACAACATCGCTTTCTTGTCCAAATGCACGCTGTTTTTCGAGCATAAGAAGTCGAACCTCAGGTACTGCAGCAACCTGAGACACATGCTCATCTACCTGTGCACTTCTAATCTCGTGGCTGACATCTTCCCCATCAACTTCTACACGCAGTCCACGTTCATCTGATTTCATAACAAGCTTCATAGCTTGGGCGCACGCGATAATAGCGCGTGTGTCATCAAAAGACACCTGATGTTTGAGACAACGCCATGTTATTGCTCGATACATAGCACCTGTATCAAGATAGGTAAGATGTGCTTTATGCGCAAGAGCCTTTGCAACGGTAGATTTACCCGAACCTGAAGGCCCGTCTATTGCAATGATCATGTATTATCCTCACAAACTGTTTCGAGATCGTGTATTTCTTGTTGTGTACACATGCGCCACGATCCTAATGGAATTTGAGCATTAAGGCACAAAGGGCCAAACTGAAAGCGATGCAACTTTATAACTGGATGCCCAATTTCCTGCAACATGCGTTTTACCTGATGATTTCTTCCTTCATGTATTTTAAGTTCACACAGTGAGCTTGCAGCATTGAGGCGCATATCATCAAAGAGTGAATGATTTTTATCAAGGTGAGTGCATGGCTCATCTTGCGTGATAGTGCGTATAAAACAAGGACTCGTCATGCCATCTTCAAGCATTATACCTTGAGAAAGCTTTTGCATTTGAGATGAGGTAAGTTTGCCTTCGATAAGCGCGATATAGGTCTTCCACACATGATGTGACGGATGAAGCAAACGATTGCCCATATTGCCATTGGTAGTAAACAGCAAAACTCCTGTAGTATCGCTATCCAACCTACCCACTGGAAAAAGGCCTGGATAATCATCGCAAGGCACCAAAGAAGCAACGCAAGGAAAACCAAAAGGATCACTCATCGTTGTAAGCACCTGTGAAGGTTTATTAAGCAGCAAATAAACATGGTCATTGCCAAGCACATACTCTTTGCCATCAACTGTTACATGATCGTATTGAGGCATAACCTTAGTACCAAGAACCCTAACTTGTTTACCATTAACACATACTCTACCTGCTGATATAAGCTTTTCCGAACCACGGCGCGACGCAACACCTGCGCGCGCTAAAAACCGCTGCAAACGCATCGTAAAGTGATCGCTTGGATACTTCCCAGCTATAATATCTTGTTCGTTATAATGAGAAGAATCAAGTGCCATTTATTCATTACCAATCTGCGAATTTTGAGCTTCTACTTCTTGGGCAATATCCTCGGATAACAGTTCTGTCTGCTGAGATGTTGCTTGAAGACGTTGGCGAATAAACTCTTTTGAAGCATCGTTTGCTGCAAATTGCTCGAGAGGTGGCAAATCAGATAGGCTTCTTAGGTCAAACGCTTCTAGAAATGCTTTGGTAGTAGCAAACAGCACCGCATGGGGATTTTGCTTATCGTGGCCTGCTTCGCGAATGTAGCCTTTCTCTTTAAGCGACGCAAGTGGCCCATCACTTGCAACTCCTCTAATAGCTCTAATACCCTCACGGCTTACTGGCTGATGATATGCAATGACCGCAAGCGTTTCTAATGCAGCCTGAGAAAGACGCTTATAATCCCATGTTTGAATATATGCCTGTATTAAATCCTGATATGCAGGATGCGTATACAGACGCCACCCACCGACAACTTCACATAATTGGAATCCACGGTTTTCGCTCGTATACTCATGCTGCAAACGGACAAGTGCATCTTGTACCGTATCAGCAGAGACGTCTAAAAACGTACTGAGTGTTCGCGCGCTTACAGCCTCTTGAGAAACAATAAGAAGCGCTTCTAATTTTGATTGCAAGGTATCCATATGCGCCTTTCCTATCCTAGTTCTCGCCTGCATAACGCGATGTATCAAACGCTGTAGTTTGTGTGCCTTGAACCCGTTGGAGCACAATGCTTCCAAATGTTTGTGCTTGTTGTACTTCTACAAAGCCGATATGCACAAGCTCAAGCATAGCAAGAAAATTTTCGACAACAACCACCGGTGTTGGATCTTTGCCTACAACTTGCGCAAATTGGACACAAGGTTTTTCGCGCGTGAGTTGATCGAGCTTGGCAATACTTACTGCAATAGGTCTGCGTTTTTTTGCGATATGAGATGCCTCCAAAAGAAATTCTTGATGACGACTGTCGATATCTGCGCAGATAACAGCTAATGTTCTGAGAGTAATACCCTCTAAAAAGTTAGGCGTGTAGTTGAGCTGATCTGGCAGAGGCAACACACGAGCTGCAAACATACGTGCATGTTGTTCACTTCGTGCTTGCAGCATACGAGCAACTTCTCTAAATTGTTTGTACGCTAAAAGCCTTGTAACAAGTAAATCTTGTGCCTGCTGTGGTGTTAAATCATCAAACTCTTCTGAATCAATCTCTTGAGATTGATTGCTCTCACTAGTATCTAAGGGAGCAACACTTGATGCTTTAATCATAAGCAACGTTGAAGCAACTAGTACAAAATCGCTTGCAACCTCTAAATCAAGCTGTTTAAGATGCTTAATTTCTTCTAGATATTGATCGATAACATTGCTTACAGAAATGGTGTCAATAGCAACTTTTTGTTGATACACTAAACGGAGCAACAGATCAAAAGGTCCGCTGTATGTAGGCGTTTGCACACTAAACGACATGATCTATCCTCCTTATATTCTTCTTTGGTATGCTCATGCTCTGTTTGTGTTTGTATACTTTGGCTTGTACTATCTAGTAAGTCAAAATTCTTGCAAGCAGAAACTATAAACCCTGAAGCATAAACTCCATAGCAAAATGAATAACAGTCGTAACATACCAACTTATAATATCAAAATGCAAGATAGAAGGCAGTACATATAACACCATCATAAGAATAGGCAAAGAATAGTGCTGTATATACTCGTATGTTTGACGAAGTTTGCCAGAAAGAAAAAGACCCAACAAAGAAGATCCATCTAACGGCGGCAACGGTATGAGATTAAATGCTGCAAGCGAAATATTAACGACCATATATTGCATTAAAATTTTATATACAAATATAGTTGTTGTTATATCTTGCTGAAAGGGCATGCTTTTAAAACCGTTTGTAGCAAACAATACACGCACTATTCCAAGAGCCACACATGCTTGTAGTACGTTTGACAAAGGCCCTGCAAGGGCTACTAACACTTCTGACAGCCTACCGCCTTTAAGACGGCGCGGATTATATGGAACAGGTTTAGCAAAACCAAAAATAGGACCATGCGCCAAACTCATAAGACATGGTAAAATGACCGAGCCAAAAGGATCGATGTGCGCAAGTGGATTGAGCGTTAAACGATGCGCGCGCTTGGCGGTGTCATCGCCCAACAAATATGCAACAAAACCATGAGCAATCTCGTGGAGCATACACGACACAACTAAAATAGCCACAGTTATTGCAACAGAGGTTGCACTGGAAATGGGATCTTTGAGCATAACACCTACTTTTTACGCGAACGCTGCCTACATCATGCATATGGCAATATAGAACATATGTACTCATTTATCATAACGGTAAGAGGGCATAAGGTCAACTGCATACAAGAAATACACAAGGCGTATATATGCACTTTACCTGCTGTTTCGTAAAGTAAACGCAAGACGACATAACAGATGGTCAAGCACAAACAAAATAAGAGTTACCATCACGTAATCGCCACGCAAAATGCCACCAAATGGACTCTCGATAATAAACGACCCCACCAAAACTGGCGGTAAAATACGTGAAACCGTATGGTAAAACATAAGAAAAGCAAACCGCAAAGGTGCAAACGGCAACGCGCTTCCTACAATAATGAGCGAAAGCATCCATGCGAACACGCGACACAATACTGCAATGAACTGGCAAAACACAGATACAAGTGAACCTGTGATGCCGTGAAACAGGCCTGAGACTGCGCGTTCTACTGTTGACGCATAATAATCAGCGCGTTCAGGACGCATAGCTTCAGGTGTTGGTTTACGCATGGGGCGCGGTGAAGGCGAAGGTATGGGACGCGGCTCATACCCACCCTGTGGCGATGCATATGCCGCATATTCAGAATCGGAGCCTGGATCATAAGGCTGAGGCGATTGTGCTATCCGCTGACGACGTACCGTAGGAGCTGCATATCCCTTGTTCGCAAAAGACGCAGGCATAACAATTGTTTTATCACAGCGATTGGCACCTTCATCATAAGCGGAACGCCCATCATAAGCGCCACGTACACCATACGCATCGCGCGCGTCATCAGGCACGCCATATGGATTATGCATACTATCGGGATTACTCATTTGTCCCCTCTTCCACAATACGAGTTAATTCGAGCCATTCTTGTTCTAAAGCGTCAATTTTTTGAGAAAGCGCATTATATTCGTTCATGCATTCATTAAATTCATCTTTATGCTGATAAATTTCTTGATCCGACATACGAGTTTCGAGCTCATGTTTGCGCGAAGTAGATGCCTGCAAAACAGCCTCAACTTCTGACAAGCGTTTTCTCTCACGTGCAACACGTCTGTGCGCGCGATTTCGCGCTTCGGCCTCAAGACGGCGTTGCTCTTTGGTTTTAACATTACGTTTTGCCAGATGATCATGTGAATCCAAAGGGGAATCTGTACGCGTGGAGTTCTGAGAAACAACAGCCTCAGCTTTCTTACCCTGTGAAAGCGTATCTAAAGACGCACTTCTCTGTTCGTGCGAAGCATGCAACAACCCAGTATTGTCTACACGCGCTTGGGCGTGTGCTCCAGCAGCATCTTTTTGTTCGCGCGCATCCAACTCTTCGCGCTTATACAGATAATAATCGTAATCACCATCAAAGACACGAACCTGATGATTGCGCACTTCGATAATTTTATTTGCAACATTTCGTACCAAATGTTCATCATGGCTTACCAACAAAACAGTGCCCTTAAAGGTAGTTAATGCATGCTCAAGCACTTCAACCGAGTCGATATCCAAATGATTGGTAGGCTCATCCAAACACAAAAGAGGATCGGGAAAGACCAGCATTTTTGCCAAAGCCAAACGAGCGCGCTCCCCACCCGAAAGCACACTAACACGTTTGTCAACATCTTCTCCGTGAAACAAAAACGCACCTAAAAGCCTACGTTGTTCAGAGGTAGTCCATGTATTTGAGGCTTCACCCATTTCTTGCAATACGGTATTACGTTCGTTGAGCGTTTCAAGCTGATGCTGAGCATAATAAGAAAACTCAACATTTTTCCCAAGCACAATGTTTCCTGCTGTTGGTTTTTCGATGCCACAAATCAACTTCATAAGTGTTGATTTACCTGCACCATTAGGCCCTACGAGCGCAACATGATCTCCTCTATATAAAACGAGATTCACATCGTTATACACAACTGCATCTTCAAAATGTTTTGACACATGTTCAACTGACACTACCGTATCTGCTGTTCGTGGTGGCGCAGGAAAATTAAAATGCACTTTCTTTGACGCTTGCGGCAATACTACAAGCTCCGACTTAATTTGCTCAAGACGGCGCACGCGTTCTTGCACCTGTTTTGCTTTGGTAGGTTTATACCTAAAACGATCAATAAACACCTGCATATGGGCAATATCGCGCAATTGAGCTTCACGTTTTGCGTGCAGCTGTATAAGATTATCTTCACGCTGTTTAAGATAGCGCGTATAATTTCCCACGTACGTCATAACACGCTTATTTTCGATTGACGCAATGTGCGAAACACAAGCATCCATAAATGCACGGTCATGAGATACCATAAGCACCGCACCATCATAACTTGACAAAAACGATTCAAGCCATGCAACACTTTCAAGGTCAAGATGGTTAGTTGGCTCGTCTAAGAGTAATAAATCTGGATGCTTGAGCAGCAACTTGGCAAGCGATATACGCATTTGCCATCCACCCGAAAATTCGCAAGCAAGCTTGTGAAAATCCTCTACCGGAAATCCCAGGCCACCTAAAATCTGCTGAGCGCGCGCTTGTAGTTCGTAGCCGCCCAAACGCTCAAAATTTTCTTGATTCTTGCTGTAATTTGCAAGCAATTCGTCCAATTCTTTTTGTTGAGCTGTATCTACAGAAGAGCTACTGAGCTGCGCAATTTGATGTTCTTGATCACTTAGAAGCGATTGTAGGCGCACAACTTCGTGAGCTGATTGCACAACTTCTTCCAAAGCGGTTGTATCTTTTGAAAGTTTTGTCTCTTGCTCAAGATAGCCAACACGTATATCGCGCGCAAAGCTTACACGACCCTCATCAGGGGTCTCAAGTCCCATAAGAATCTTTAAAAATGTTGTTTTACCAGCTCCGTTAGGACCAACAAGCCCCCACCGTTCACCAGCGTTAAGTTGTAAGACAACATCAGACCATAACAGTTGCGGACCAAATGATTTAGATAATTTTTCGGCAAGAGCTATCACAAAAGATACTCCTTATCGTTACCACTCATAAAATGACTTACTATCCTACTACATGAATATACCATGTTGCATACCCTAAACTTTTGCCACAACATGCTAAATGCCCTACACAAACACGCGCCTATTGGTTTACGAAGCCGCGCACAGCAACTCGTGTAAATACACTTCTGCATCAAGCTCAGGATGAAACGAGCAGGCAATTTGATTATCCTGCCGCACGGCACACGAATAACCATCCAAACTTACCAGCGTTTCAACACAAGAATCTTGCGCAATAATTTTAGGTGCACGAATAAACGTGAGCTGCATAAGATGAGGCTGCGCAGGTGCACTTGCAGACGGCGAAGCAGTGGCTAAGGCATATATTGGTGCTTGCGCATGAAAACTTGCAAGTTGGCGCCCGTATGCATTGCGACAAACGCGCACCTTAAGCGTTTGAAAACCATGTACTGCAGCGCGCGTATCAAGGACATTCTTTTGAGAAAAAGCCTCTGTATCACCAAAATTCCCTTGTTCGCGTAAAGACTTGAGCTTATCTTGTGACGCACCACAAGACTCCACACACGCTAAATCGCCCGATCCATCAATATGAGCAGCTAATAAAATAAGACCTGCACAGGTACCTAAAACAGGCATGCCTTGTATAATATGGTTCCGTAGCGGCTCAAACAACTGAAGCTCTTTAAGAAGATGTGCTTGTACGCTTGATTCTCCTCCGGGCAAAATAAGTCCATCAAACGAATGGGCTATATCATGAGCTTGTCTAATCTCAAAACAGTCAACGCCCAAGCTGCGCAGCAAGTGGATATGCTCAATGAAAGCACCTTGGACGCTTAGAACACCAATTCTTTTTTTCCTAAATGTTGCACGTATGTGCGTATTGTTCATATCTATCCTTTAATGTCTATCCTTCATAATTTAGAATTATTACAGACACAGCTTATTTACCACGTTCAGCCATAAGAAGTTGGATTTCTTGCTCGTTAATACCAACCATTGCTTCTCCTAAATTCTGCGACACACGCGCAAGCGTAGAAGGATCGTTAAAGTTTGTAACAGCTTGAACAATAGCTTCGGCACGCTTTTGAGGGTTACCGCTCTTAAAAATGCCGCTTCCTACAAACACACCTTCAGCACCCAACTGCATCATAAGGGCGGCGTCGGCTGGCGTTGCCACACCACCTGCAGCAAAGTTAACTACAGGAAGTTTTTGATGTTTATGAACATAGCTTACGTACGAAACAGGAACTTGTAGACGCTTTGCCTCTTCAAACAGTTCATCTGCGCGTAAAGCAGCAATACAGCGAATCTGCGATTGCATACGGCGCATGTGTGTAACGGCTTGAATAACATCTCCCGTACCAGGCTCGCCTTTAGTGCGAATCATAGAAGCACCTTCGGCTATACGACGAAGCGCCTCTCCTAAATCTTTGGCACCGCATACAAATGGCACGTTAAATTCGTTTTTATCAATATGATAAACACCGTCTGCAGGGCTTAAGACTTCGGATTCATCAATGTAATCAATATTGAGTTCTTGCAAAATCTGCGCTTCTACAAAATGGCCAATCCTGCATTTTGCCATAACGGGAATAGAAACCGCCTGTTGAATACCTTTAATCATAGAAGGGTCACTCATACGACTTACACCGCCAGCCGCGCGAATATCAGCAGGAATGCGCTCCAAAGCCATAACAGCGCAGGCGCCTGCAGCTTCGGCTATACGCGCTTGTTCGGGCGTTGTGACATCCATAATAACTCCGCCTTTAAGCATAGCGGCAAGTTGACGATTAAGCTTTTGGCGGCTTGTGCAGTCGCTCATCACTTGTGTATCTGCGCTTACGTTGACATCAGATACATTGCATACCGAGGAATCCGAGTTATTCATAAACGTTGCAACTCCTTTAGTTGTATGTTGACTTCAACTTTTGATGTTATAAATGGTATCAGGTTTATTCATAAGATGGAGCAGTTCCATAAAGACATAAGACAGATGATGATATACCTGCAGCTAAGCTCATATATTACGATGTGAAATGAACAACACGAACAGACGCTGCGTCGCGTTACTTAAGTTTGCTATACTTACCAGTAACGCACGAAATCAAGCCACACACTTGTTGGGTATGTCACAAGCCAACTGTACCATGCTTACCGTTGGGCAAACCCGTGATATACACGTACTTGTACAAACTTGTATGTGCCTATGATTTCAGCTTGGTTTATAGCTTAAGGGCAGATAGGAGAAGCCTTGAATACGCTTGCTAAAACAGTAAAATTTGCCGCACTTGCATCGCTATTGTTGGGAATTATCTCAATTATTGCAACATGTTTACTTATTGCGGCAGACCCCATGAAATTCCATGTGTACTTATGCGTCATAGAAAGTTTAACTATGATTTATGTGGGCTATGTTTCTGCGCGCCTTATAAACGTACCCTCACGCGCTGTAACGGTAATGAACCGCGCCTCACTTGCCGTGCTTTTATGCTTTATTTGTGCCGCATTTGGTATGATGGCACGAGACAAAACACTCCTAGAATTTATTATCAATGCTCTTGGTCTTATTCTTTGCCTTGGTATATACGCATCTGCGCGGAGAATGGTTGTATTCCAAAGAAGAAAATAATACGTATACAAAACTCTTGGATACCCTATGCAATGGGTACACAAAAATGTCTAGAGAACACTGGGCAAATATGCGAGTTGTGCATAAAATTATAAATAGGTGTCAAGACTTCAAACTTAGCTTATACTATACAAGGTTATGTAAATATTTTTCATACATAAGCATTTATGAAAGGAGTTGCACATGAGCAACATTAAAAGCGTGTATGGCCGTGAGGTTCTCGACTCTCGCGCAAACCCAACAGTAGAGGTTGAGGTAGAACTTGAGGACGGCTCGTTTGGTCGCGCTATTGTTCCTTCTGGAGCTTCTACAGGCGAATTTGAAGCTGTTGAGCTTCGCGACAACGACAAAGATCGTTATCAAGGAAAAGGTGTTTTAACTGCTGTTGGTCATGTAAACAACGAGATTAGAGAGCTTTTGGTTGGTCGTGACGCAAATGATCAACGTGGCTGCGATCTTGCTATGATTCAAGCAGACGGCACTCCCAACAAAGGCAACTTTGGTGCTAATGCTATTTTGGGCGCAAGCTTGGCTGTAGCTCGTGCTGCTGCTGCATCCGCTGGCCTTCCTTTATATGAATACCTTGGCGGTGCAAATGGTCACACCCTTCCTGTTCCTATGATGAACGTACTTAACGGTGGTGTTCACGCTGACAACAACGTAGACTTCCAGGAATTCATGATTATGCCTGTTGGTGCTCCCGACTTTAAGACTGCACTTCGTTGGTGCTCACAGGTTTATCACACTCTTAAAAATGTTCTTAAAGATTCTGGCCACAACACAGGTGTTGGTGACGAGGGTGGTTTTGCTCCTAACCTTAAAACCAATGCTGAACCTTTAGAGTACCTCATGCAGGCCGTTGAGAAAGCTGGCTTTAAGCCTGGCCAAGACTTCATGTTTGCTATGGATCCTGCTTCTTCTGAGTTCTATAACAAAGAGACTGGTAACTATGAGCTTAAAGGCGAAGGCCGCACCCTCACCAGCGATCAAATGGTTGACTACTGGGAAGAGCTCGTTAACAAGTTCCCCATCATCTCTCTTGAAGACGGTCTTGCAGAAGAAGACTGGGAAGGCTGGAAGAAACTTACCGAGCGCATTGGCAAGAAGGTTCAACTTGTTGGTGACGACCTGTTTGTAACTAACACCAAGCGTCTTGCTAAAGGTATTGAGGTCGGCGCAGCTAACGCAATCCTTATTAAAGTTAACCAAATTGGTTCTCTTACCGAAACCCTTGAGGCTATCGAAATGGCTAAACGTGCTGGTTACACCGCAGTTGTTTCTCACCGCTCTGGTGAAACCGAAGACACCACTATTGCAGACCTCGCAGTTGCTACAAACGCTGGTCAAATCAAGACTGGTGCTCCTGCTCGTACCGACCGTGTTGCTAAATACAACCAACTTCTTCGTATTGAAGATCGTCTTGGTTCTTCTGCAGAATTCTTGGGTAAAACCGCTTTCTATAACATTCGCTAATACGAAGTGTTATAAAGTAGCTCTAAGCTAAGCAATAAGCCTCGTAGGTGCTCTGGCACGTGCGGGGCTTATTTGTTAGAAATTTACACACATCACAAAAGACATATGCGCTTACTGCACAAGAGATAATGGATTTATCAATGCGATAACAATATGATTCACGAGACGTCATCACTATTTATTCAAAAAAATAGGAGCATCGAACCATTTGTATGTGCAAAATTTTGATGAATAAAATGAGGGAGCCTTTTGCATACATTTTGTGTCCTCTATATAATCCCTTAAATCAAATCGTAATTTTTTAAGGCTTCCTTATGCAAGCATGCATTACATCTCGTAACTCCTCTTTACGAGAATTTTACAGTTTATTGGATATTCAATCGGCTTTATACATTTATAATTAATATATGACCATTAAATACACACCAATGAGTAAATTTTTGCTTGCAATTTATGTAAAGACGAGTAAACTTTGAGCCACGTAAGGTAGAGGAGCGTTTGGTAAAGATTACTTTTTTGAGCGGGAGCTGTGAAGAAAAGGAAAGGTGCCAAACGCCGAAAGCATATTATTGCCAAATAATATGCTTGGGTACAGGGATAATATCTTTGTAACTGTCACAGATGTGGAGCGCTACTGAAAATAAAACAGTTAAACGCTTATACATAATTGTACTTGGAGCGTATAACACAACAGGTACGATTAAAGCCAGATAAAACTGTTTTTATACATGCCTTTGTGGCACTTCATCTCAGACTGTATACATATGTATCCGTGCTCAGCCTTATCGTATCTACACCGCACTTCAAGCGAAAGGCGTCTTATGAACGGCTCAGCACAGCATAAGCACACACCCCAACAAATTACACAATTTCTCAAAGGATTATATAGTACTGCGGTTCGTACGTATCGAAAATCTTTGTATTATACGTATCTATGTTTTAAGCAATTATGTAGTGTTGCCACAAAACACTTCTTGCAGCTTATGGCTAGCACACTTGTATGTGCGCTGCTCCTTGCAAGCACATATCAGCCAGGTATTGCTCAAGAACAGTCTGACTCAACAGATACGCAGCTACCATCAGAACTTTCACAAACAGAGCTCTCAGAACCAGGTGTTCTAAGCGTTGGTATGGAAGCAAACTATGCGCCATATAACTGGACGCAAACCAACGATGCACACGATGGCGTGCCAATTAGCAATTCTACTGGTGAATATGCAAATGGTTACGACGTGCAGGTTGCAAAACGTATGGCTGACGCCCTGGGTCTTAAGCTCAAGATTGTTAAAATGGAATGGGATGGACTCTCGGTTGCGCTTCAATCGGGTAAAATTGACGCTATTATCGCAGGCATGACCTCCACACCAGAGCGCTGCAAAGAAATAGATTTCACACACCCCTATTACTATTCCGATATGGTAATGGTTACTAAAAAAAGCGGATCATTTGCAGGGGCAAAATCCATTCAAGACTTTGCCGGTGCCAAAGTAACCGCTCAACTCAATACGTTTCACTATAAGTTGATCGATCAAATTCCTAACGTGAATAAACAAGTAGCATTTAGCGATTTCCCCACGATGATTGCTTCGGTTATGAGTGGAAAAATTGATGCGTATGTTTCTGAACGACCTGCTGCTATGGCTGCAGTAGCTGCAAATAGTGAATTAACCTTCATTTCATTTGCTAACGGAGCAGGGTTTGATACTCATGGCATAGATGCGTCTACCGCAATTGGTATACGCAAAGGTTCAAAACTTATGGAATATCTCAACCGCGCTCTCGACTCTTTTGCGCCGCAACAACAGCAAACACTTATGCAAGACATGGTAAATCTTAATCAACGAGAACAACACCCCAGCTTTTTGGATCAAATTGCAGAAATCTGGAATACCTATCATGACCAATTTATTCGCGGAACATTCTATACGGTTATTATTTCGTTCATCTCTACGTTTGTAGGATTTTTAATTGGACTGCTCATTGCAATTTATCAAACCATCCAGGTGTCAAAGCACCATCGTATCCGTTATATGCTCTATAAAAGTGTTGCTGTACTCATACGAATATATATTGAGGTATTCCGTGGAACACCAATGATGGTTCAGGCAATGCTTATCTTTTACGGTTCAAAATTACTCTTTAATCTAGATTTATCACCGCTTACCTCAGCATTTTTCATTGTATCGGTAAACTCAGGTGCATATCTTTCCGAAACCGTCCGCGGCGGCATTTTAGGTGTTTCCAAAGGGCAGCTCGAAGGTGCTCATGCACTTGGCCTCAATCACTGGGATACTATGGTACATATTATTTTGCCGCAGGCAGTTATCAGTATTTTGCCTTCAGTTGGTAACGAGTTAAATATGAACATTAAAGATACATCAGTATTAAATGTTATTGCCGTATCGGAACTCTTCTTTATTACTAAATCTATTGCAGGTACCACATATCAAACGTTCCAAACCTATCTCATTGCAAGCGTTATCTACTTTGCACTTACTTTTCTTGCAAGTTTAGGACTCAAATATGTTGAAAAGCATATCGTTGCACCTAATGCGTATGTATCTTCTGCTAAAGCATAGTTCTATCCATGTAAGCGTATAAGGAGTCATCATGACACAAAAAGAAATCATTCTAGACATACAACATCTTCAAAAATCATTTGGAGAACACAGCGTTCTTAAAGATGTATCGTTCTCATTGTATAAAGGCTCGGTAATTAGTATCCTTGGTAGTTCTGGTTCGGGTAAGAGTACATTTTTACGCTGTATAAACCTGTTGGAAAAACCCTCGGGCGGTCAAATTTTATATCATGGAGCTTCTATTCTTGATCCCGATTTTGAACTAGGACCGTATCGTGCAAAAGTTGGCATGGTGTTTCAGCAATTTAATCTGTTCAATAATCTAAGTGTGCTCGATAACTGTGTTATTGGACAAACACATGTACTTAAACGCAGCAAAAAAGAAGCACAAGACAGAGCTGCTTTGGAGCTGGAACACGTTGGGCTACAAGATTTTATTCATGCAAAACCAGCTTCTTTATCGGGTGGTCAAAAACAGCGCGTTGCTATTGCGCGCGCACTTGCAATGGATCCCGAAATATTGCTCTTTGATGAGCCCACCAGCGCGCTTGACCCCGAAATGGTAGATAGTGTACTTGCTGCAATGAAGGATTTGGCAAATGCCGGGCTTACGATGATGGTGGTAACGCACGAAATTGAATTTGCACGCGATGTTTCTTCGCATGTGTGTTACATGAATGAAGGTATCATCTTAGAAGAAGGAAAACCTGAAGAAGTTATCGATCATCCACAGCACTCACGCACGCAAGAATTCCTTGCACGATATCTGCACGGCCAAAAACATATCTAGAACTTGCTGGTAATCTATCTACAACAAACTTAGAGTGAAAAAATGTTCTAACAAAATCCTCCTCAGTAATGGGGAGGATTTGTTCTTAAGTTTATGGTTATAGGACAAAAGTGTGTAAAAATAACAGCATATAAGCACGTAAAACCATCTAAATTAGAGAAAAAATAACTAGTTTTAGGTGGTGGATTATGAGTGCCAATATTTGTTTTCGTTTGTAGTAGCAAGATGGT
>NZ_CFRCNA010000018.1:0-30816 GCF_986145555.1 Fannyhessea sp. | reverse complement strand
GTAGGTGTTGCTCTGGTATGACACGAGGCAGAACACGAACAGGAACATTTACCCATATCGTTTCTGTCTTGAACAAAGGATTGCCGTGTTCATCTCGCTTGGGTGTGCCGTCTGCATTCATGTCCCATGCATCGGTGTAATACATAAGACCAAAGCGAACGTTATAGGTACCAGCTTTATCGGTAATAATCTTCTTGTAGCCGTCTTCAGCGGTTTTCCATCCAGCAAAACGCTTGTTAATGGTGCGATCGGTAAATGCCTTAAGAGCATTAATGGTAAGTTGATTACCATGTGCGTCTAGTTGAGGCTTACCTGTTTTAGGGTCAACTTTTGTAATATCTTCTACCATGTTGGCATAGGCTGGCATAGCGTCGCCTACAGTTACTACCACATCATTTTTAACGTGAATCTGTGGCAGCTCACTTTGACGTGCAATAAAGGTACGAGCACGCGTAGGTTTGCGATCGGCAATGTCTTGCGGATCGGTAATTTCTTTGCTGTTTGCGTCGTATATTGTCCAGTCGATGAACCCTGAAAGCTGTTTTTGCATAGCTTCAATGGTATCTTTGATAGAACTACCGCTTTTAACGTACTTGATATAAGGATCACGCGATCCATCTTCCCAGGTATGACCAGGTGCTGGCAGAACAGCCACGGGAACATATCCTGCAGGAACCGTATCAACCTCACTTGAGTCAAGGATGTGGTAGACCTTTTTGAAGATAGCGCGATACGTTGTTTTACCTTTAAATTGATCGGTTATCGCACGCTTATCGGGGCTAATATCCACGCGTGAATCTTGAGGTGTGCCTGTCTGGTTTGTGTTAACTTTTTCCCAGCCAACAAACTTATAGTCAAAGCCTTTGCCTTGGTTGTCTTTTTGGTTAAGTTTAGCCAATACCTGCGGCACACTAATCTTTATCTTTGTGGTTCCTGTTTGGTCTGCTACTACGTAGCGTGTAAATGACTTTTTGGTATCGCCACCAAGCAGCTCTCCTTGAGCTTCGTCGGATTCAAACGCTACAGGAACATAATGATTCTTGAACAGCGTCTCTTCTTCGGTAAGTGCAGGCGCTGTGGGGTTGGATTGTGTTTTGGCATCTATGCTATTGATAAGAGTTTCTGCAGCTTCGGCACTCAAAGTCTTTGGCATAACTTTAAGTACAGACGTCAAGCGGTATTCTTTGTTCTTATCGGTATCTTTATGTTTAATAATTGCCTTAAAGGTAACGGTATAGGTACCTGCTTTTGCCGTAGAAGGAGAGCTTGTATATTCAATGCTTATGGCATCGTCGTCGGGCTTACCATCGTTATCGTCATCTTTTAAGGTGTCTTGTAAAAGCTCTTTCATATTTTCTATGTAGCTGCGCGCTTGTGGCAAATCAGCACCCGTAAGCACTACACGCTCACTCATAAGACGTGGGATAACAACGTCTGTTTGATGTGCAACAAACTCTTGGAACGCATTATTGGCAAGCCATTCACCGGGTTTGTCGCCTACGTGTTCATCACCTGCAATACCTTGCATAGAGCTCTTTGACCACGAACCCTGATAGCCGTACAACTGTGCACCTAAATAATCAAGAATTGATGTTTTACTTGTATCGCCATCTGCAATAGGCACGCCATTCTTATCAAGCTTAGAAATGTCCATACCCTTGCGGATATAGTACACCTTAGGACCTGCAGTGCCATCTTTCCAAATGCGTCCATTTGCTGGTTGGAAGGATACAACAACGCTGTCGGGTGGAACATTTCCGTTATCACTTTGCTGGGTGATGTAAGGAATTTTTTCGTAAACTGCCTGATAAATGATATTATCTGTTGGCTTGGTAATTTGCTCATAACGGGCTTGTGGCAAAATGTTGGGCTTAAAGGTTTTAAAGTCAGTCACATCGGGCTGTGCTTGGTTGCCTACAATACGCCATCCACGGAAGACCCAGTGATATCCTGCTTGTGTATAGTCTTTTCCTGTAGCCGAAGGAAGATCAAGCTGGTAATTTTCAGGAGCTTTATCGCCTGTGTATACAAACGTTTCAAGCGTTTCGGATTCGCCTTGTGGGCTCGTTTGATCTTTTCCTGTGAGTACGCCTTGTTGCGTATGAGATGTAAACGTAATCTTTTTGTATTTGTTGGCGTATTCTGCGGGGTAACCCTTTGCATTGAACTCTTTGCCAAACATCAACTGTGGCATCACTTCATAGAAGAAAGGTACCATCTTTGATACGCGGCTCTTTTCGCGACCTGCGGTAACTTTAATGAAAATCTTATGCTCACCAGGCGTTTTTATATCAAGGAATGCTTTGTTACCATGCTCATCGCAAAATTCATAGGTTGCTGCACGTGCTCCCGTTTCGTTATCGTCGGCGTCGGCATAAATATTGTTATTGGCAATGAGATCTTTAGCACTTTGATTTGCCTGTAGTAAAAGATGACCAGGTAGAACATAGCGTTTTTCAACAGCTTTAGGTTCGATCATTTCAAAGTGTTTAATATAGGTTCTATCTTTTGCGTCGCGACCCTTAAATTCAAAGTCACCTTTTTCTTCAAAGCCCTTATCGGGAACCGCAACAGGAGCCTCAATAACGTTATCTTTGTACTTGTCGAGCACAACAACATTGGTGAGTGTATCAAGCGTTTCTGTTTTAGTGCCACCTTGGCCGTCAGAAATTTGACGCGACAAGCGACCGTTTTGATCTGCTGAATAGGTAACCTTGTAGTAACCTTCGGGCGCCTCGGTTGTGCTATCGCCACCAACAAAAGCAATCTGCGTTTTAGTAAAGTGAGCGGTATACACTACCTTGTAGGGGAATTCCTCTGAATATACGGGCAGGCGATTTGCACCGTCAACACTTGTTTCGCCTTTTGCAAATACTATTTTAGAGGTCCAACCTGTAAAGGTATAGCCCTCTTTTGCATGAGGTGTGGGTAGTGGTGCCTCATACGCTTTTATTCCCTTAACAACATCAAAGGTAAGGGTATTGGTTGTTTTGCCTGTGTCACCTGTGCCAGTTCCATTAAACGGAGCTAAATTTCCACCGTCTGTATGCGAAGGCGTAGAAATTACTTTACCGTTTTTCATGGAAAGCTCTGTAGTCTGTGTATCAAATTGCAGGCGAGAATAATCGTCGGGCGTTATTTGATCACCGTTGGTACGCGAAAGAATACGAACGTCATCATAGATAAAATCTACGTCGTAGTTGTTTTTATATGCACCGTGCTCATCTGCCTCAAAATGGAGCTGACGAGCCAGTGCTTGGTTGCTTTGTAAGCGATAGCCAAGAATCGTTTTGGCGTGAGCCACGTCAAAGGTAAGTCTATTGGATACAAAGACTTCGGGCGTGCGAAGCTCATGCCCCGCAGCGTCTTTATAGTGGACGGTAAAGCGCCGTATTGCATATGGGGTATATACAAATTCTGCGTTGTTATTTTTCTCGTCCTCGCTCACCATAAATGTTGTATAGGTATGGTCAGGATAATAGTTGCCATTGCGATAGACTGCCTCTGCAGCATAACTTGAACGTGGCCTTAAATTAGTAAGTACGTTTGTTTGGATGTCGGCAACCATCTTTTTAAGTTCTTCTTGGTTGTTAGTATCCTTAGCTTTTTTGTAGTCTTCTGCCGTATATCCTTCTCGTAAAAAGACGTGAGACATGGTACCAGATACACGTTTATCCTCTATCCATTGAGCTTTAATGTGGAGATCTTCAAGAATAGGGGAGCTAAACGCAAATGGCAGCCACTGTACGCTTCCATCTGGTTTGATGTATTGTTGCATCCATCCGTTAAAAATATAACCTGGACGCTCGGCAACCGCAGGGAAGCAATCTTGCTCGGTGGTGGTTTGATCGCCTTGAACGCCTAATTTAGCGCGTTTGGCATGACCTGCATGTTTAACTTTTACGAGTGTATGTTCAGGTGCGTCTGGGCGCGCCATATCAACATCTATGGTGTGAATGGTGTCAACGCGCTTCCAACTTGCATAGAGCGTAATGCCGTTTGTTTCGAGCGGAATATTTCCAAGAACTTTTGCAATTTCTTCGGGAGATTTCTTAAGAAGATCCGCTAGTTCTTGAGCAGTATAGGCGGTGCCGTCTGCTTTTGTGGTGGCAAGCTTGTTGGTACCTGTGGGATCAAGCGACCAACCTGCAAATTCGTAGTCTTCGGGAATGTTGTCAGGACGCGAAAATGTGTATGTTTTGCCGTTAAGAGTAAAGGTATAGCTTGAAGCAAAGTGCTTGCCAGCGGCAGGCGGATTCTTGGTAACACCTTCATTATATTTATGTGCAAATTTTCTTACGTTTGTGCCGTAAGGTTCTTGTGTGCTTGCTTGCGTATTGCTTGAATCTTTTACCTGTGTGATTTCATCAACATTAAAGCGAACGCTCACATTTTTGCGCTTGTACTTGAAGATCAAAAGGCCATTTTGTTCGAGCTCACTGCCGTCAGGGCCTTCTTGCGTAAAGACAAGATGAGGGAATTTTTGTTCAACCCATTCTCTAAACTCATCATCAGAACCGTCAGGATCATCTTCTTCTTCGGGGTGGTCTTTTTTCCATATATCTGCAAGCTCGTCGGCAAGCTTATTGTAATAATCGTCTTGGTCGTCTTGCTCTGTTAGATTTTGTTTTTTTACAAGCGGCTCAAATCCCTCAATGGTGGGAGCCTCGTATTTGTAGTCACTGCTCAGCGTGTCGTCTTTGGTATAGCTGAGCTCAGACGCTACATACTCGCGATTGTTGTCATCGTTTCTGCGCGCAGATTCCTCGGTTTCAAGCTTAACCAGAACATGTATTGATCCTGCACCCCCGTTATTTGCATCGGGAACAAGAACACGTTGATAAGGTGTAAGCTTTTCTCCAAAAAGGCGGATATTGTCCTGTGAAAAGGCTGTAGTATCTTTATTGGCTTTCGGCGCTATAAAATGTTTTTCGTCAAAGCGGTAGGGTGGCGTGTCTATATAGATAACTTTACCAGCGTCGTTTGCAACTCGCCAGCCTAAACCAAATGTGCGTGAGTCTTCGTCTTCTGTTGCATACCGTTTTGTTTCGGCATCTGTTGGAAAACCACTTGTGTAATGAATGGTTTGTCCAAAGCGATAAGTAACTTTATAGAGCTTGCTCTTATCGGTATCGTTATATTCCTTATCACCTTTTGTAATGGTAATGTGGTTAACCGCAGTAAACAGTTTATTAGTTGAGCCATTTTTTTCGATATCGGCATTTGCAAAAATAAGCTCGTAGGTGCGCCTATTAAATACTTTATTAACAACGGTTGTTCCATCGGGACGTATTTTGGTGCGCTCGCGCATCTCTTGTGAGCCAAAATATTCAGGCTCACTACCCTCATTCATTTTGGTAGTAAGAGATTTGGTTGTATCGTCTTCCATAAAGTATTTGGAAAAATCATTTTGATTAGCAATGTTCCCACGTAAATTAGCATCAGGCCATTGCAGCTTGGTGATATCGTTTTGTTCTAAGTTTAAGCCTTGCTCACCAATGGTTGTATCGGTTTTACCCTGCTTGTGTACCTGACCAATAAAGTCATAGTTTTCTATATTGGTAGGGTCATCGGGTTTAGGAAGATCGGCCTTTTGAACCCATATATTAACGGTGTATTGTGCGGTTTGTGAGGCTGGTTTCCAATGTGCAACAAAATGCACATCGTAATCAGGCATTTTATCAAGAAGTGTGGCGTTAGCACTGGTATCAGGTGTTGAGGAATTGGCGCTCGTTGCATTCTTGCCAGGTGTTTCGCGCGTCCAGCCTGTAAAGGTATAGCCGTTGCGTGTGGGAGTGGGAACCGCGTCAACTTTCATTCCATACAAAAACATCTTTGATTGAATGGAATTGCCGCCATGAGTATCGTAAGACACTTCATGCCTATTAAGTAAATAGCGCAACTCAAGAACAAGATGCTTTTTTGCAAGCGCAGGATTATTCAGATTACTGTCATCAGCGTCTGCATAATCTTCGTCATCAGGAATGGGGGAGTTAATAATATTTGGCTCGGGCGTATAGCCTTCGATAGTTACTGGTTGAGCATAGAGATTTTGTCCAACTACACCTTTTGCCTTACTTACTCTAATCGTGTGAGATTGACCCTGTTTATCTTTAATGGTAATTTGCTCGTTAATGCCCGTGAACTCAATGAACTTTTGGGGGTCATTGGGATCTTGGAGCATGTGACGCACGTAATACGTAATAGTTTTAGGGCGATAATTAACCGTAAAGTTAGAAATAATATTGGTATCGGTAGACGTAATGGTATTTTTATGAGCTTCAATTAAGGTGCGGTCTATTTTTATGTACGATTGTACCGACGCGTCTTTTTTGGTATCAAGAATGTATTTCCCGTTTTCTTTAATGTACGCGCCACGTTGCGCGCGATAACCTTTTGTTTCTACAACAGGAATATAGAGTCCTTGATCGCTGGGATCACTTATCTTGGTAAGTTCGTCATCGGTAAAGGTAAACTCTGTTGGTTGTAAAAGCTGTTTTTGGGCATAGCCTTCAACGCAGTATGTAACGGTAAATGTGTAGGTTTTTTTGCTGTCTTTTTCACGTTTTACTTGGGTGTTTGCCTCTTCTTGCGAATGTGCCGAAGGGTTTTTATCGTTTGGGGTAATAACCTGGTTCCCACCTTGTGCAGGCGTTGGCTGTGTTTGCGCTTGTGGGGTGGTCTGGGCGTTTGCCTGAGTGTTAGGCTGGGTGCCTGCCGGTGAGTTTACGGGTGTTTGTGGCGTATCTGCTTGTGTGGCACCGCGCTCGCTCTTTTGCGTATGTGCCGCGTTGCCTGCGGCTTTGTTGGTGCCTGCGGGCGATGAGTTTTGAGGCGTGGATTGCACGGTGTCTGGCTGTGTAGCCTGTAGTGTCTCTGCTTGAGCAACAGGAGCTAAAGCAATAGTTGATGCGATTGCAACGGATGCTGCCACACCAAGTTTTGCTGTGGTTTCGGTTGAAATAACCTCGTGATTCAGTTTTTTCTCGGCATGCTTTTGCAAGCGTGTCTTATGTGTCATGTTGTAATCACCCAAACTTTACGACTTTAACATATGAATATAAATATCTAAACATTTTATATGATTGTCTGGCTGGTTTTGAGCACATTTACAAGATAGATGGTAGTCGCGCGCGTTTTAGAAAACATTATGGGGGGGGGTCACGTTTTCCATGGTCAAGGCGTTACTATTTTATGAATAGCGCTTCTGCGAAATTACGGTTTTTTTGCGTGTTAAATTGGTATTCACCAATACCACACAACTAAATGCGTATAAATCTGCGTAATTTATTCATAAATTTTACGGCTTACTTGATGTACACGTTGCGTCTGCTGTGCCCGTTGCTCTTAATATCCTAGGAATCATCCCTCGTTATCGCAAAATATATAATTATGTGATAACCGTCACATAAATACGTATAATTATGTGATACGTATCACAAAAATATATATAATTGTGTGATGAGCGTCATCAATCGCGCTGATTCTAAAACGGCAGTTTCTATCGGAGCAAGCGCGAGATGTAAACGCCGTGCAGGCGGCGCTGTATGAAATCATAACAGCTTATGAACGAGATTTTGCAAAACATCCCAACGCGAGCGAATTTCCAAACAAAACTGCGCATCCGATTTTCGTTGGATAATCTAAAATTGGATAACGATGTGCTTAATATTCCATTATTTTTGATTGATTGTACCGATAAGCTTATAGACCTTGCGCTTCAGGAGCTTGGGCGCAGAACTTCTAGCTGAGAGCACATAGCTCTTTTTCCCCTGCCGCGCGCAAACAACGAACGCAATACAAACAACGGCTGCGGACTTATAACCCCTTCGCGTGAGAAGGCGCTACTTGGCAAGCCTGCGCGGTATCGGGGTCGCTATGTACACCTAACATTTCTTGCAACGTAGCCCATGCAAGTTCTGCGCATTTTACACGCGCTGGCATATGAGAGATGTCTTTAAGCATGGCTGCGTCTCCCAAACTGTCAAGCGATTCGCCTTCTTGAAGTTGATTGCGCACCATACGGCCAAAAAGTTCGCACATCTGTAAAGCCTCGCTACCAGTTTTGTCAATAATTGCGTCACTCATCATATCGGCAGATGCCTGACTAATAGCGCAGCCGTGCCCTTGATAGCATGCATCACGAATAATGCCATGCTCATCGAGCTTCAGCGAAAATGTAAGCTCATCGCCACAAGATGGATTAACGCCTTCGTGCGAAAGTGTTGGGTTGTCAATAGAATAGCAATAATCGGGATGATTGACGTGATCCATAAACAGAGCGTTATATAGGGTAGGAGCACCCATTACTCCGGCAGCAGGTTTTTTATCGATTGTTTGGTGCGAGTTGTTGTTCATATCCATAGTTGCTTTCCTTGCTGGTTGTATGCCATTTTGTATTTACGCGGTTTGACCTGTTGTGTGTCTTGTAGTGCGCAAGCTGCTGTGCGCGTCTGAGCTTCTGCGTTCGCGCCGCCTGAGCCCATGTGCTCGCGCCACCGCTCACGTCGTTAAGGCTTAAAAATATTATGTACTGCTTGCAGCGCATCAATAAGACGATCAATATCGCGCGCGTCATTATAAAACGCAATACTTGCTCGGCAGGTACTTTGAACGCCCAAAGAGTTCAGCAGCGGTTGAGCACAGTGATGACCTGCGCGAATGCAGACATTATACGAATCAAGAATAGATGAAACGTCGTGCGGATGTACACCGTTTACATTAAACGAAACAACACCTCTATGGCGCGCGGGGTCATGTGCTCCGTAAATATCGATAAAGCTAAGCTCTGACAAGCGCGAATACAAATATGCGCTCAAAAGAGCCTCGCGACGTTCAAGCTTTTTCATATCGTGCGTGTCAAAATAGCTAAGAGCCTTGTCAAATGCGTAAATACCTGCAGCGTCTTGGGTTCCTGCCTCAAACTTTTCGGGGACTTGTGCCCACGTTGCAGAAGAAGTGGTTACCGAGTCTATCATTTCGCCACCCGTTAAAAATACGGGCATGCGTTCAAGAATGTCAAGCTTTCCCCACATAACTCCTATACCAAAAGGACCAAGTGCTTTATGTGCAGAAAACGCAAGCAGATCACAATTAAGCTGTTGTACGTCTAGCTGCATATGCGGTGCGCTTTGAGCGGCATCCACTACCATATAAGCACCTACTTTGTGAGCAAGTGCAGCAATACGTGCAATATCGTTGGTTATGCCTAAGACGTTAGATACATGCGTAAGGCTTACAATTTTTGTTTTGTTGGTAATTTTGCGCTCAAGTTCTTCGTCTGTAATACTACAGGTATCGTTTAGGTAGAGATAGGTTAGCTTAGCATGCATTTTTTTGCATATTTGTTGCCAGGGAATCATGTTTGAATGGTGCTCCATGATACTAATAACAACTTCATCGCCAGGCTCCAAGCACATCGTTCCCAGTGATTGAGCAATCAAATTTAGAGATTCTGTAGCATTGCGCGTAAAGACAACCTCGCGTGCGCGTCCTTCGCCGTTTGTATCCACCGCGCCAATAAAGCGTGCAACATGAGCGCGCGTAGCTTCAATTGCCTCGGTTGCCATAACAGAGAGTTTATACAAGCCACGCAAAGGGTTTGCATTCATGTTGTGATAAAACTCGCTTTGTGCATTGATTACCTCTAAAGGCCGCTGAGCTGTGGCTGCGCTGTCTAAAAACGCAAGTTCTTTGTGTTGAGCTAAAAGCGGAAAATCTTGTTTATAAGGATTTTCCTGCAACGCCTGTTCGTCGTTGGTTGCGAGCATTATCAATATAACCTTTCGTGTAACGTTTTTTTTGTAACGCTGTATAACGTTGGTTGCGTAAAGCTGTATAACGTTTTTTCGTAACGCCGTAGCGTCACTAATCTTCTATCACACCGTTAATTTGGTAGCTACGCGCGTGATTTTCTCCCAATGCATCGGTAAAATCATCTGCCACGTCATCACCTACTATAACGCGCGCACGATCCAAAACGGCATTTCTCGAAACCGTGTCTGGCGCGTGAATAGCCGCATCGTCAAAGATTGCACGCGTAAAGAGCTTGTTTGCTTCTTCTTCGGTAAGACCGCGATCGGCTAGATATGCAAGCTGCTCGGGTCCTATAGAACCAATAGAGGCACCGTGATTTCCTAAAACATCATCTTCGTCACATAGAATAACGGGGAGCGTTTCATTCATAACGTTATCGGATGCAACTAAAACGGTTTCAGCTTCGTTTCCTTTGGAGCCTTTTGCGCCGTGCACCAAATCGATGGTTTCTCGTAGTGTTTTATGTGCATAATCGGTAAGAATACCATTAGAAAGCATGGTACAGCGCGTGTTTCTGCCGCGTTGCCTGCACAGATGGTTAACGTCGAGGCGTTCGTGTTCGCAGGTAAAATAACGAAGCATGAGGTCAAGACGCGAAGAATTGCCGTGAAGATCGCACGAAAAACCAAAGGCCACTTTTTTACCGCCCAGCGCATATTGGTGAACATCAATTTTTGCACGATCGTCGACATCAAGCGCTACGCCTTGTAGATGTTGGTGAGTATCGTTCATAGCAACAATTTCTACCAAATGGATAACGCTTTCGCGTTCGGCTACAATACGCGCCAAATTAGCAGAAGTTGTATCTTGCTCTTCTTTTCCATATGAAACCAAAACGATGGTTGCCTCGGCACCTTCGCGCACGATGATGCCAGTGTCTTTTGCCTCGTGTGCATCGGCATTTACATCAACAACAACAGGCTCTGTGCGCTTAGTGCCTTTTGGAATTTCTATAACGTGTGCATCAGGCGCAACGGATTCTATCCACTTTTGCGCATCTTTTCCTAAGCCGCAGGTCATGCGGTCGAACAGGGGAGGAAGACGCGCATAGAGCGTGCCGCGTACTTCGGGCGCGGGAACAGAAAAGGGAATATTATTGATGTGTAAATAATTCCACGTTTGCGACCAAGGTGCGTTTACATGAGCAAGATTGATAACATCTTTGGTTACGTGCATTGCCGTTTCCTGCGTAAAGGCACTTGTTGGTTGTTCTTGTGTCAAGGAACTTGTTGTAGTTTCTTGCGGAGTCGACTGTTCATTTGTGTTGGTGCTCATTTAGCCAATCGCTCCTTCCATTTCGATTTTAATAAGATTATTCATTTCTACTGCATACTCAAGGGGTAATTCTTTAGAAACCGGGCTCGCAAAGCCGTTAACAACCATGGTGCGTGCTTCGGCTTCGCTACATCCACGACTCATAAGATACAAAATAGTGTCATCTGATATTCTTCCGATGGTTGCTTCGTGTCCCACACTTGCCGTGGCACAGCGAACATTATTAGCAGGAATGGTATCGGAGCGGCTAATATCATCAAGCATAAGCGACTGACAGCTTACCGTTGCCACCGAGTGATGTGCGCTTTTACCAACGATCATAGACGAGCGGAAAGTGTTGATACCGCCGTCTTTAGAAATTGACTTTGTATCAACCGAAGCTTTACAGCCTTGACCATTCATAACGATTTTGCAGCCAGTATCTAGGTTTTGCGTTGCCCCTGCAAAGGTAATGCCCGTAAATTCGCAGGTAGAGTGGTTTCCTTGTAATATGGTACTTGGATATAAGTACGAAACATGACTACCAAACGAGCCCGAAATCCATTCCATTCGTGAGTTTTCACCCACAAGTGCGCGCTTGGTATTGAGGTTGTACATATTCTTTGACCAGTTTTCAATGGTTGAATAGCGCATACGTGCATTATTGCCCACAAAAAGCTCAACGGCTCCAGCGTGCAGGTTTGCTTCGTAATATTTTGGCGCCGAGCACCCTTCAATAAAGTGTAAGTCGGCTTCGTCGTCTACGATGATGAGCGTATGTTCAAACTGACCAGCACTTGAAGCATTAAGCCTAAAATAGCTTTGAAGGGGATAACTAAGCGTTACGCCTTTGGGCACATACACAAACGAGCCACCCGACCAGACGGCATAGTGAAGCGCGGCAAACTTATGATCTTTAAGAGGAATAAGCTTGGAAAAATACTTTTTGACCATGGGTTCCCAGCGCGGATCGTGAAGTGCGTCCTCAATGGTGGTATATACAACTCCTTGTTTTGCCACATCATCGCGCATGTTGTGATACACAATTTCAGAGTCGTACTGCGCACCAACGCCAGCCAAACTTTTACGCTCAGCATCGGGGATTCCTAAGCGCTCAAACGTTTGTTTAATATCTTTTGGAACGTCATCCCAGCTACGAGCCTGTTTGGTGCGTGGGCTTACATAGGTTGAAATATGGTTGAGATCTAAGCCCGAACAATCTGGACCCCAGTTATCTGCCATCTTGAGCTCGTGATAGGTTTCAAGTGCTTCAAGGCGCAGCTGTAGCATCCATGCAGGTTCGTCTTTTTTGCGTGAGATTGAGGTAACAATTTCGGGCGTAAGACCGTCTGCGTAGCGTTCGTAGCCTTCCTCACTCATAACAAAGTCATAGAGTGAGCGGTCGATATCAGAAATATTAGAACGCCCTTTTTCGTCGACACCAACATTTGAGTTTGCACCGCGATCTACATAGTCATCACCTGCGGATTTGGTATCAAACACATCGGTTTGACCTTTGTCGGCAAGCTCTATTAAAGATTGGTCTTTCACGTTAAGCCTCACTTGTTCCACGCGCATCAAGTTGTTCTTCAAGTTTTTGCTCGTATTCGCTAAATCCATGTGCGTCAATATGGTCGATAAGCGAAGCAGGGCCTTCTGCCATTAAGTGGCCTTTAACCATAACGTGTGTACGGTCAACGTTTAAGCGCTCAAGAATACGCGTGTTATGCGTGATCATCAACAACGCGCCATCACACTGCGCGCGATAGGCTTCGATACCTTTTGAAACAATTGCAAGCGCGTCAACGTCTAAGCCAGAATCGGTTTCGTCAAGGATCGCAAGCTTGGGGCGAAGCAATAGGAGTTGCAGCATTTCAACTTTTTTCTTTTCACCGCCAGAAAAACCAACGTTAAGTTCGCGCGTTAAAAATGCTTCGTCCATATCAAGCTGTGACGAGATTTCAGAAACACGCTCACGAAACTTGCGCGCCGTTAATTTAAGCTCGGGACGCTTTTGGCAAATAGTGCGTAAAAAGCTATAAAGTGGCACGCCTGGAACTTCAACGGGGGCTTGATAGGAGAGAAAAATGCCAGCAAGAGAGCGCTTGTCTGCGGTGAACTCAGTAATATCTTGGTCTTCAAAATGAATAGAACCTTCTGTTACGTGATAAACAGGGTCGCCCATAATAACGTGGCCAAGTGTTGATTTACCTGCACCGTTAGGACCCATCATCACGTGGGTTTCTCCTGGTTTAATGGTGAGATTTATGTTATGCAAAATGGGTTTATCTTCTGTTCCTGCATGCAAATTTGAAACAGTAAGTAACTCGGACATGAGCGCCTCTTTCTTATATGCAAACGGCTAAACATCACTTATATGGACAGTACTTGTATGTACATGTTGCGCGAATGTAATTACGCGCGCATGGTGCGTAAGCTTTTGCTTAAGCGTGATGTTTATGTGCGTAGTAGGTGACATATAGTTCTTCATCTATCGTACCCTTATCTGTAAGCTTTAATCGTGTTACATGTGGAGGTTCATTAAAGTTTTATAAGGCAAAGTCTGCAGAAGATGCAGCATCTGCAACAGCTGCGGCGTCTGTAAAAGCTGTAGTGTCTGCAAAATGAAGCAACGCCTGTAAAACTGAGTTTGGTATGCAAAAATTGTGGCGACATAATTGCTTCAGGAAGGGTATCTATACAACGATGGACAAGCAAACAATAAACAAGCAAACAATAAACAACCATAGAGATATGAATTGAGGATGAGATATATGCAAACAGATTCAGCCCGCGTAACATTTCTTTGGTATCCAAGGTGTTCTACCTGCAAAAAAGCAAAGGCATGGCTTGATGTGCATAAGGTAGACTACAAACTTCGTGATATTGTTGAGCAAAACCCCACACCCGAAGAGCTGTCTTTATGGTTTGCGTGCAGTTTGTATGATAATCCACGCCGTTTGTGCAATACCTCGGGTGTTTTATATCGACAAATGAATCTTAAGGCGCAATTAGATGCTGGAATGAGCACTCATGAATTATTTGAGCTTATGGGTACCGAGGGAAAACTGGTTAAACGTCCGTTATTAGTTGTAACGTGCGATGAAAAAGTAACGGCTGTTTGCGCTGGCTTTCGCGAAGAAGAATGGACGGGTGCGCTTAATTTGTAATTAAGGCTAACGTTGCTAAGACTACCGTTATGAGCTTATTTTATGCGCAGCTTTGAGCTGCGCAATTTTTTTACGTGGAGCTTTATAGCAGGCAACTTGGTACCTCACAACATTTACCTTTCAGCCTGTACCCCACAAATTATCGCCCCACAACTTTTTAAATAGCTAAATTCAATGTAGGTATAATTCTTGTCCGCCTCATGCGCTATCCTGTTACATAAAGAACAAAAATCCTAACACGGTATTCAAGTGGTGCTGTGTATGCATGAGGAGAACTTATGTTGCGTCCAACTATCTATAATGCTTTGCAGAAACTTCTGTGCGCGCAGCAAGACGTTGTTATTTTTGTGCCTTCTTTTACGATGCAAACAAAAGTTGAAGGTCTTATAGCTTCGTATCAGCAGCTGGCTTTAGGTATACGCATAACGCAACCTCGTGCGTGGGTTGAAGAACGCTGGAGTGTGTGGGGTAGCAAAGCATATCTTGCTATGCCTGCGTCTTTGCGTATGTATGCCATACGGTGCTTGCTTACAGGCAAAATTCCTTATGAACATACGCAAGATTTTGAGCTTGGTGCCAATAATGGTTTGGTAAGTGTGCTGGCAAAGCTTTTTGAGCGCGCATGTGCACAGGTTGTTGCTTGTGATGAAAAAAATCCTGCATATACGCCTGCTCAACAAGAAATTATTACGCTTGCGCGTGCATACCAAGCCTACATTCATGCACAAGGATATATCGAACAAACAGAAATGCTTGAGTATCTAAGCGTTTCTTTTAAGCATCATCATGTGCAGCTACCTCATATTTTTATGGTGGGTTTTGATACGCACACACGTTTTGAGCAAGAACTTATGGCGCTTCTTTCACCGTGTACTCAGATAGAGTCTTTTACAACCGATGAGTTTTTTGACGATGTGAGTGTTTGTGAAGAGTTGGCGCAGGTATCTCAACACATTTTTTCAAACGATGAACAAAGCATTGCTTCAAGGGGTGCGCTTGATTTACTTTTTCCAACAGGTCCGCTTGCACGCCCGTCGCTTATTGCTGCGCGCGTAGAACAACTTGCTCAAACGTGCAAAACTGTTGCGATTTCTGCCCCCGATGCATTCTATCTTTGGAAAGATTTGGCGCCTCGGTTATGCAAGCAAGGAATTGGCGTTAAAGCCGAGCTTAGTTTTTCGGTGCTCGAAACGCAAACAGGGCGTGCGGTGTTTCAATTTTTACGCAGTGTAGCAACACTTATGCAAGCTGCAAAAACCTGGCCTGCTCCTACGCAGGGAGAAGAGGGAACATATCTTGCCATCCCGCTTGATTCTATGTCGTGGTGGCCTCCAGAAGATCTTATAGACTTTTTAATGTCAGATTGTGCACATATGAGTATGTCAAACGTGTATCGTCTTGATAGGCTGATGCGTTCAAATCGGCTTCTTACACCAAGCGACGTATTAAATTTGCTCCAAAATCCGCACATGGTTTCTCAAAATGTGGTAAGCGCTACGCATGAGCTGCTTAAAGGCCATGTTGCAGCTGCACTTGGAAAACTGGCACAGCCATACGTACAAGCTTTTGACGCGCACACAACTGATGACTTCTATATTGATTCCATGGGCAATACCTGCACTATTTTTCAGCGAGAGCCTCATCCATTTGAGCAGAGTCTTGCATATAGCGTCCTTATGCACCTCAATGCACGCGTTAAGGAACTTAAAGAATTTTATGTATCAAGCGCTACGGATTCTTGTGTAGAAGATTTTCTTCCAAACTTTATCGAGGACGTACATCTTATTGCGCGGTCAATGACGTGTCGTGTGTATCCGTATATGTGCCCATCAGCTAAGAAGGTGTCCAGCAACCATCCGAATAGTGATGATAAAGCATCGTGCGATAGCTCATGTACGAATGATAAGGCATCGTGCGGCGGCTCATCTACAAGTGAACCTTTGTGTTGTGCGTATATTGCACAGCCTTCAGCGCTTGCGCTTCATCTTCCTGCTTCGTTTGACGCGGTGGTGTTAAGTGGGCAAACCTCACAGATGAGTCCGCTTCCTCGTGCACTTGATCCGCTCCAGCAGCTTCTTGTTGCATTTGATATCGAAAAACCTGTAACGCCCCTTGCTCGCGCGCGACATGATTTTCGTGCGCTGTTAAGACTTGCCCAACATCATGTGGTTTTAGAACGCGCCTTGTTCGATGAATCTTCTCATAAGACGTATCCTTCGGTGATGTATACCGAGCTTTTAGCGTGTTATGGCCTTTCATCCTCTGAAGATGATGATGTTCTTGCGCATTTTTCACATATGAGTATGAGTGAAACAGGCATTGCCCACATGATTTATTCTGGCGTGCGTCCCCAGGTGCTGGCTCAAGATAATCCTTTATGTGCAGGACAGGTAAGCAAAGACTATATTCCGTTGGTATGTGTTTCGCCTATGGGTAGAAAAGCCGAGCTTGCAGACAAACCTTTGCTTTCTGCGTCACAAATTGAGGCATACCTGCGTTGTCCGTATTTATGGTTTAACGAACGACGCCTAGGGCTAACCACGCCTGACGCTGGATTTTCTCCTATGGAAGCAGGAACGTTTGTACATCGTGTGCTTGAGCTTGTCCATACCAAATTGCTTGACGTGGCGCAAAGCAAAAGCATGCATTCAGATGCGCTTTATATGAGTGGTACGCGTGCGAACGCGCAGGCACCTGCGCGCGTAAGTAAGACTGCCGATGAGCATGCGCATACGCTGCTTGATAAGTTCTTTGATGAACATCTTCACCATCAATACCTTAAGCAGAGTCAAAAAAGGTATAAACAACTGCAAATATTTGTGCCGCATTGTTTGGAAGATGAGGGTCTGCTTAATCAAATACGTAAAGATTTACATTCGTTTCTTGATTATGAATCGGGGCTGTTTGAAGGGTTTGAGCCTAGATTTTTTGAGCTTGGCTTTGGTAAGGGTGAGGCGGCTGTTGAATATGCAGGCGTATATGTAAATGGTTCTATTGACCGCGTTGATGTGGACGCGCATGGTAACGCGCTTATTATTGACTATAAGCATAAGTCAACCTATAAGTTTTTACCGTCCTATGCGCTTTTTACCAGTGCACATCCCTATACAGATGGTACGTATGAACTGGCAGAACATATTCAAACGCTTATCTATGCAAGCGTTTTACAAAAGCTCTATCCAAATTTGCATGTAGTAGGTGCGCTCTATGTTTCTACTAAAAGAAATCATGCGATCTCGGGTGCAGTGGACGAAAACTTTATCGATCGTGTGTGTGGTTGTAATCGTGTGTCTAGACAGCTTCGCCAAAGCATTGCGGTACCTGCCAATTTTTATAGTGAGTATAGTACGCTTACAGGTTTTCAAGGGGTTCTTGATGCAACCGAACATATGATTGCCCAAAAAATTACAGGCATGATAGGCGGAAACATTGCGCCAGACATCAGTTCGCCCGAGCACATCCAAACATGCCCGTATTGTAAAATTGCTTATCAGAATGGAAGGATTCACCATGAAAACTAGCGGAGTCCTCACCGATGAAAAGATATTAGACGGGCTCAACGATCAACAAAAACAGATCGTCACAACGCTTGCTTCTCCTTTATTTGTAGAGGCAGGCGCTGGATCGGGTAAAACCTTTACGCTTACCAAACGCGTATTGTGGGCACTTACCAAGGGTTCAGGCCCAAACGGCACTGCATTTTTAGATGATGTATCGCAGGTATTAATTATTACCTTTACCCATGCAGCCGCTCACGAAATAAAAGAGCGCATTCGTTCTAGTTTGCGCGAAGCTCATATGGTTCAACAGGCGCTTGAGGTAGATAATGCATGGATCAGCACGATTCATGGTATGTGTTCGAGGATACTTAAAACATACGCGCTTGACCTTGGCATAGATCCGCAATTTAGCATTGCGTCTGAAAACGATACCGTAAAGCTCATGCGCCGTGCCGTTCAAGATGTTTTAAGTGATTATTATCATAAGCGTTTTGAGATCTCAGGTATGCGTTTATTGCTTGGGGCATATGAAATGGGAAGCATGGGCGATGTTTCTACGGGCTTTTTACCAACAGGTCTCTGCGATGTAATCTCTACTATTTCTCGTCAAGCAAAAATATATGCCGATGGATATGACGCTTTCACCAAGGTAGAGGATACAACGCTTGAGCCACGAATAGATGACATCATAGGCGGTCTTACTACACTTTGTAACGCAGATGATATAACCGAAAAAGCTAAAGAAAAGCTTGCGCCTTGTACAGAATTTGCCTCGCGCTTAAAAAGCTGTTTGCAAAATCTTACTCATACACTTGAATTTGCCACATCTGACGATGAAGTTATTGCCTCAAGTAATGATATATGCGCATGTTTGCAGGAGCTTCGCACAAAGCTTCCCACATCTGTTGGTAAGGCACATGCTCAAGAGCTTAAAACCCTTAAAGAAGATTTTGCATGCGCGCATGATAGTGTACGTTTTTTGGTGCTTAATCGCGCGTTTGATTTGTGCGTAGACATAGCGCGGCATGTGGATGAGCGATATATGCAACTTAAGCGTGAATGTTCTATGCTCGATAATGACGACTTAATCCACGAAACTCTGCGCGTTATCAAACATAATTCTTACGTTGCCGCGCAACTCACGAATCGCTTTAAGTTGGTTATGGTTGATGAGTTTCAAGATACCGATACGGCGCAATTAGAGCTTATTTCTTTACTGTCAGGAAAAAATGCTGAGCACCTTACCACGGTGGGCGATGCACAGCAGTCTATTTATGCATTTCGTGGTGCTGATGTTTCGGTATTTAGAAAACGTGAAGCTACATGCCCATGCGCACTTAAACTTTGTGTTAACTATCGAAGCCATAAAGATATTTTGTCCTTTGTTGATAAAGTATGCGATGCAGGAACTCCTAGCAATCCAAAACAAGGTCTTGTCCAGCACTTTATGCACTTAGATGACAATCCTACACGTGACGCACACGCCTATAAAGCTCATGATCTTCCTCGTTTGGATGTAGAAATGGTAAAAGCGCCTTTCAAACGCGATGTTTGCGCACGTAAGGTGCTGGCTGCGGCGCTTGCACAGCGTATGTATGCGTATGTAAAGCACGGTCAAAAGCCTTCTGATATGGCACTTTTAGTGCGCTCTGCAACAAATGTTGATGTATATTTAGATGCCATTCGCGCACGCGGCCTTAATTGTGTGGTAAGTGGAGGTTCTACCTTTACATCTGCTCCCGAAGTGCAGGTTATGGCTCAGCTGCTACATGTTTTAGCCAATCCGTGCGATACACAAAACGGTCTTTTTGGCTTGTTGATTTCACCGCTATTTGCTCTCGACGAACAAGACCTTTTGCTTCTTGCGTCTATGAATCAGCCAACAAGTGATTTACCTGCAAAACGTCCGATTGATCGTGGACTGGAGCATATGACATTTTACAAGGATATGCCTTGTTCTCTGCGTTTGCAGCGTGCTCACGATATTCTTATGCGCGCACGTAATGAGCTTCCGTACAAAAGTGTTGCCGATGTATGTTTAGATGTTGTCAAACAGTCGGGCTGGTTGTTGCGGCTCGAAAAAGCAGGTACGACAACTATTCCTGTACGTGCAAATATTATGGCTGCACTTAAATATATAGATGAACTTACCAAAGATTTAGGTTTAGGGCCAGCGCGCACCGCTCAAGAGTTTGACATTTGGCTTTCTCGCTCAAAGATTGCGCCGGCGTCTCTTGCAGGTGATGATCAGGATTCAATTCAGGTTATGACAGTTCATGCTTCAAAAGGCTTGGAATTTCCGCTTGTCTTTTTAAGCGAATGGTATACCGAAGTGCCTGTCGCTCCTCGTGTGATGTGTGTGTCTGTACCTAAGAGTTCAACAAAGCAGCCAACATCTACAACAAAGCAGCCAACTCACGCCGACGCACATTCCTCGTCTTTAGACGCGCAAGAGACCGCGGCAAAGGTAGCTTGTATGCTGGTTCCGCCGTCATCAGATTTAATGCCACATCAAAAATTTGATGAGGGGGTTGTAGAAGAACACGCGCCTGTGTGTTATAGCGAGTGGTTTGAGTATGGAAAACGTTTGGCTTCGCTTCGTGATCGCGAAGAAAGCGCGCGTATTCTCTATGTAGGCTTAACGCGCGCACGCGAAGCATTGATTGTTGGTTTGCCTCTTGTTTCGGTTAAAGATGGCTATCGTGATACGCTTGCATTGCGCGTAGCTCAGGCTTTGGATATAGCGGATGAACAAGCAGGACTTCACCATAAGGCGTATGGTGGTTCTCAAGATGCTTCTGTTCGTGTGTTTGAGCTGCAGCCCGATGATTCAGATACGCTTGTTATTAGAGGAAATCATGCACTAGAAGAGCTTGAAGGCTACAAGATTCCTCTTAAGCGCGAGCTTGTACATAGCATTAGTTTGCCGGTATCAGAAGCGTTTTCAACGAAGCACGATAAAAAGCAGGCTTCACCATGTACAGACACGCTTAAGATACAAGATGATAGAATGCATCCCAGCTCGCTACCCTTTGAACTGTATGATACAAATTCTTCGCAGAAAACGTATGACATTATAATGCAGCGCGCGTCGGCTGATTTTTATAGTTTTTCTTCGATTAAAGACGCTATGGATCAAGATAAACAGGAGTTTACCTCACATGCTGATCCGCAAAAAGCAGACGCTGTGTCTAGTCAACCAGATGAACATTCGTCAAAGTGCGCAAATCAAAGTGTTTCAGATGAATCTATGCCCTTAGGTGTATCTTTAGATACATCGTCTCAGTCTGTTCAAGCCGCGTCGATGAATACTTCCGATACAACACGCGCAACTGCACTAGGTTCGGCATTTCATCAACTTGCACAAAGTATGGTAGAATCGCAAAATCTGTTCCCCTCAGATGAACACATTGCGCGCATGTGTGCGTATTGGAAGTTATCTGCTGCAAAAGAGAAGCGGTTACGTGACGCGCTTTGGCGTTGGTGGAATTCTAACATTCGTCGTGAAGTTCTCACCTACGATACTATCCGTGCTGAAGTGCCGTTTTGTATCCAGCGTGATTCGGCATACGGGCGCTATTATCATGGTGCATTCGACTTATTAGCAACTTCTGCTTCGTCGCGTCATGCGCTTCTTATTGATTACAAAACAGGAGATCTGGGCTTGTCAAAAGAAGAGATTGCTGCTCGCCATGCATTGCAATCACAACTGTATGCCGATGTATTGTTGCATGCTGGTTATACAAGTGTGACCTGTGCGTTTGTTTGCGTTGAGTTAGACGATGGGCATGGACAACCTTATGTAATTAAAACAGATTACAGCAGTTGTGAGGCTAAAAATCCTGCTTGCTAAAAAGAAGGACATACGATTACGATAAAACAGCTACGATAGATAACGCTACGATATATACAGCTACAATAGACGAAATTTGAGGGAATAATGGCTTTTGTTCATTTGCATAATCATTCGTTTTTTTCTGTTTTGGACGCATCAACTTCCATTCAGGATATGGTGGACGCAGCAGTTGCTCAACACATGCACGCGCTTGCACTTACCGATCATGCGTATATGTTTGGGATCCCCGATTTCGATTTAGCATGCAGAAAATATAACGATAATGCTGCCGATATGAAGCAGTACAAGCACGATGTTGAATGCTATGAAAAACAGTGGGATAACAAAGAGCCTAAGCCAGATGACCCTGACGCTGCGCCTCACGATAGATGCCATGCACAATGGGAAAAAGATAAACGCGTATGGGATGAAACGCATGATATCGAGCGCGTTCGTGCACAAAAACCTGAGCTTCTCATTAAGCCTATTTTTGGATGTGAGGCAAACCTCATTCCTGATCAGTGTATCGAAAAAGGAACGCCGCAAAAACGTTATCACCTAACGCTTTTGGTAAAGAATGCTGTGGGCTACGTTAACTTAATGAAAATGATGTCACTTGCGGCAAACCAAATGATGTATTACAAGCCTCGTACTACGTTTGCCATGTTGGAAAAGTATCATGAAGGCCTTATTTGTTTAAGCGGTTGTGCGCATGGTGTTATCGCTCAAATGATAGTTACGCAGCAATACGATGCAGCGCGCGCGTGGGCACAAAAATTTAAAGCTTTGTTTGGTGATGATTTTTATCTTGAAATCCAAGATCACGGTGTTTCTTTGGATTCTTGGAATGGTATGTCTGAACAAATGATTGCACAACGCATTGTTCAGCTGGGAAAAGAAGAGGGGATAGCTGTTGTTGCAACTAATGACAATCATTATTTTCATCAAGATGACGTTGAAACGCGCGACATCTTAAGCTGTATTGGTGCCAACACCCACCTCGACGAAAATTACCAGTCAACGCTTCCTGGTTCAGAGTTTTATTTTAAGTCCGAAGAACAAATGCGCGCACTGTTTGCATGGGTTCCTGAGGCCGTAGACGAAAGCGTTCGCATAGCCGCAAAATGTTCGTTTGAACTTGACTGGACGCACATGTATCTACCTAAGTTTCCTGGTTTGCGCGAAGGCGAAACATCAGAGGAGCGTTTCCGGAGCGAATGCGAACAAGGTTTGGCGCGCAAATACGGCGAACAATGGCAAGACGTTACCATTAACGGCGTAAATGTAAAAGAGCGTTTTGAATATGAATATGGCGTTATTTGTTTTAAGGGTTTTGCTGACTACTTTTTAATTGTTCAAGAATATGTTCGATGGGCAAAAGAACATGGTATTGGAGTTGGCCCTGGTCGTGGTTCGGCGGCAGGTGCTATTGTTGCATACGCTATGGACATTACGGCATTTGACCCGCTTGAAAACGGCCTGATGTTTGAGCGTTTCTTGTCACTCGAGCGTACCGAGATGCCCGATATCGATATGGACTTCGACGATGAGCGTCGTTTGGAAGTTGTGCAACATGTTCGTGAACTGTATGGTTCTGATCGTGTGTGTCACGTTATTACGTACTCAACCATTAAGGCAAAACAGGCAATTAACGATGCTGCTCGTGTTTTGGGGTATCCCGTTGCAACTGCGCAAAAATTGTCGAAAATGGTTTCAAGTGATCCAAAGACTAAGCTGAAATTTGTGCTTTCAAAAACTGAAGGCAAAGAGGACATGTATAACCCCGATTTTGTGGACGCTTACCATAATAATGGCGATGAGCACCGCATTATTGATGCTGCACGCTCTATTGAGGGCATCATTCGTGGCGAAGGTGTGCATGCCTGCGCTATCCTTATTGCACCAACACCTGTTAATGATCACGTTCCCACCAAGCTTGACACCAAAGGTGGCGTAGAAATTACCCAATACGAAGGACATTCCGTTGCAGATATGGGTCTGTTAAAGATGGACTTTTTGGGCTTGCGTACCTTAACCGTTATTTCTAAAGCACTTGATAACATTCGTGCTAGTTATCCCGACTTAAGTAAGCTTGATTCTTTAGGTGATGGAGTTAAAGCTTGTCTTAAACCTGGAGCTACTTGCATTGATATAGATCCGCAAAAAATACCTTTTACCGATCCGCGCATTTTTCAGTTGGTTGGTTCGGGGCGAACTGCTGGCGTGTTCCAAATTGAATCGGAAGGCATGACAGCAACCATCAAAAATATGAAACCAAAAGAGTTTCGTCAAATTGTAGCTTTAATTGCCTTGTATCGTCCAGGACCTCTGGGCGCAGGAATGGTAACTAGCTATATTAACCGTATGAACGGTCGTGAACCTGTTGTCTTTTACGATGACAGACTTTCAGACATTTTGGACGAAACATACGGAACTATTGTATACCAAGAGCAGGTTATGCAGATTTCGGTAAAAATGAGTGGCTTTTCTAAAGGAGAGAGTGACTCTAAAATCAGAAAACCTGTTGCAAAGAAAAAAATTGCGCTTTTAACCAGTACCATTTTTCACTGGGAAAACGGTCGCGATGAAACAACGTATGACCATTGGATGAATGGTGCAAGTGCAAATGGCTATAAAAAAGAAGTTGCACAACGTATTTGGGACGATGTTTTGGAATTTGCGTCGTATGCGTTTAACAAATCGCACTCTGCAGGCTATGCTATTTTGGTTATGCAAACAGCCTGGTTAAAAGCATATTTTCCGCGTGAATACATGGCATCGGTGCTTACATCGTATATGGGTAAAACCAACAAAATTGTCCACTATATTAGTGCATGTAATCACGAGGGCATTAAGATTTTGCCTCCTGATATTAACGAGTCTGGTCGTGATTTTACGGCAACACCACAAGGAATTCGTTTTGGATTTGCTGGTATTCGCGGTGTTGGTGAAAATGTTGGTATTGCTATTATGCAAGAACGCAAGAAAAACGGCCCATTTGCAAATTTGCATGATTTTGTAAAGCGCGTTAATTCTGCTCAGGCAAACCGCCGTGTTGTAGAGGCTCTTATCAAGGCTGGTGCGTTTGATTCGTGTGGCTATCCACGCAAGCAGCTTATGGGATTTATTGATAAAAACAATCCTAAAAATATTATTGATGAAGCCGCACGTCACGAAAAAGATCGTTCGATGGGGCAGTTGTCGCTGTTTGATTATTTTGGAACGGTTGAAGGATCGGGATTTGAAGAAAAAATTCCTCCTGCAGATCCGCATGATCGCTGGGAAGACGGATTTATGCTTTCGCAAGAGCGCGAAGTATTAGGTATTTATGTTACCGACCACCCTCTGCGCCCGTATCAGGTTGCTTTGCGTCGTTCGCGTGATTTTACCTTAAGTGAGCTGGAAGAAAGCAAAGAAGTTATTGACGAGCAAAGCGGCGCCACACATTTGGAATATAAAGTTCCCGAAGGAAAAACAATACATTTAGCAGGCATGACAGCAACAGGTCTTATTCAGCGTCGCCTTACTAAAACGGGAAAACAGATGGCTATTGTTACGCTCGAAGATATGGAAGGACAAATTCCTTTAGTTGTATTTCCTAAGGTGTTTGAGGCTTCATCTGCGCTGCTTAAAGGTGAAGTTTTGGAGTCGCTTGATAGCAGTGGCGAAAATATTTTCATCAAAGTTACTGGTAAACTTGAGCGTGGCGAGCGAGGTAATCAAGTTATTGTAGAGACTTTGGCACCGCTTCAGCTTTCGGGTGCAATTAACTCAATTCATGTTATAGAAATCGGCCTTTCTACGTCAAAACTCTCTACGCCTTATTTTGAAATGCTGCGGAGCGTGCTTGTGCGCTATCCTGGACTTGATAGGGTTGAGTTGCTGTACGAAAGTTCGGCACATGATATTATGCATATGGAGTTACCTCTTACGGTAGATGCGTGCGATCCGCTGCTCAAGGCCGAGATTGAGGATATGTTTGGTTCGGATTGTCGAGTGAGTGTGTTTATCTAAAGGGTTGTAAGCGCGCTCGGTAAGAGTTGCGTGAGTTCAACGCATGATACCATGCTTACTCAAATGGCGTTGTGCGGTGTTAGTATAAAGTTTTGGAGCGATTCATGAATATATTGATGGTACATACGCGTCTTATTTGTTCAACAGTTGCCGAAATGCTTGCCAAGCTCGAAGAACTTGACGCATATGCTACACGTCATGCAGTTGATTTAATTATTGTTCCACGTAGTTTTACCAATGCGTGCTTGAAAGTAGGTATAGCAGATCCATCTTCTTTGGCGCGCTCTTCGCGCTGTGATGATTTAGATGTGCGCTTGCGCTGCTTGTATACCATGGCGCTCCATATGAAAACACCTTTGTTAGCTCCTTGTGATTGGAGTTTTGCCTCGCGTGAGTATCCGTGCGCATTTCTTCTTGAAGAACGCTTGCCGCGCCGAGTTACTCGTTTTAGCTTGTGTCATCAAAGATTTGTGTGCACATTTTCGCCGCGTAATTTAGATGCATACAAAAAATATGAGCCACATGGAATCATCCTGTTTGACTCTCAACCACTTTCGCTCTCGTCTGCGCTCGAGTTTGTAAATGCGTCTGCACATACGCCTTCAAGTACGGCTGAAAATACGTCTTCATGTACGGCTAAAGAGGCGGTTAAAAACGTAGCCACAGCCACGGTTGCAACTAAGCTTGAGCGAGTAACGCCGTTTATGCAGGATACTTCGATAACTCCTACGATATGTCCTGTATATGTAGTGCCAAGTATTGGTTGCATAAACAACAAACTTTATGCAGCACCAAGTTTTGTTTTGCAGCCACATGGAACAATTAACGCGTATTGTGCACCCTTTGAACAGCGCTTTTGTTTGTATAACACTGATCAATCGCCAACATCTAAAGACGAACTATCAACTCAAAAATTGTCAACTCGTATTCAAAAAAATCCTGACTCTGCTTACATGCGTATCTGGGATGCGCTTTGTATGGGTGTCCAAGACAGGTGTGCAACATTTGGCATGTGTGAAGTTGTTTGCGTCATGGATGGTGGTCTTGCAAGTAGCGTGCTTGCTGCGTTATTAGTTGATGCACTTGGTGCTTTACACGTACACGCGTTGATTGCGCCTCGCGAATGCTCGTATGATTTTACGGCTGCCAACACATTGGCAACTGCGTTAGGAATTGATGCTCGTACCTGCAATGATATGTCGTACGGTCAAGGTTTTAGAACGTTGCAAGAAAAAATACATGTTCGCGAAGGTGCGCTTGTTGGCTATGCACAAACATGGGCGCAAACGCTTTCGGCTGTGCTGGTAAGTTCGTGTGACAAACTTGCGTATATGCTGGGTGCATACACACTTTTTGATACATGTGCTCGCATTGCTCCGCTTGCCGACCTCTTACGTTGCGATATCGAGTGTCTTGCGCGAGGACGCATGACTCGTTCGGCTCTTTTTTCAACCTGTGAATATAAAAATATTGAATATCAAAGGCTGCAAGAACACCTGTCTGCGCTTGCTACCTGTGATGTCCACACACTTGATAGTAGCTTACAGGATTATCTTCACCAGCGAATATCAGCGTCTAAGCAGTCTCACGCCACTCAGCCTTGTGCTACGCAACCCCGTGCTACGCAACCCCGTGCTACGCAACCCCGTGCTACGCAATTTTGCCCTACTCAAGAAGAAATCGACTTCTTTACTTCGTGTTTGAATAAACTTTCGAGTACGCTTGCCGCGCCATTTGATACATTCACGCTTTCCGATTGTCCCATCTCGGCATGCATGTTAGCTGCTCAAGCTGATACGTTATCAACCGCTCTGGTACCAACAGACCTGTCGTCACAGCTGTTTCAAAAGATAGATCTGTCGTTGATGAAGGCTTTTTCTCGTTCGCCTGAGTCTTTGCTCAAATTGTTCGGAGCAGATGACGACGACGTCGACCCAGACGACGCCGACCCAGACGATCCGTATCTAGACGATGATGACGACGATGAACTTGATGAGGACATTCTTTTACGCCCAACCGGCGCGCGTGATGTAGATCCAAGCACTGATAGGGATGTTATACAACATGCACAATCTCTGAAAGCATGGCTTGAGAGTCATGGTTTTCAAACGCTTCCAGTTGCAGGTGGGTTTATGACGGTGGGTAACGCGCACGACATTGACGAAAACGAATTACGCAAGCTCTTGCAATCGCTTCCGGGCGATATAGATAGTCACATTATGCAGGCTAATATTGAAGTTCCAAGTGATTCTGTGAGCGACTTTGAAACATTTATGAAAGATATTCAGCGTGTGTTTGATAGGGCGTCTGACGATTCGCAAGAGCATACCTCAGACGACACTCAAAGCAATACATCGGATAAAGCTGTTGATAAATTTATCCGTGATCTGCAACATGCGTTTGATCTTAAAAATAAGATGGGCGCTCAAAAAGCAGCTCGTGCACAGGTACGTTCGCAGGACCAGTCGATTCAAGATTTGGTGGACGATATTTTGAGCGCGCGACCGCTTTCACATGAAGAAAGTTTTTATATTTTAGACAATCAGCTTGATACGTTTGAAAATATGGAGTTCAGTGCAAACAATGCCCATCAACCAAACGCACATGATGCCTCGTTTACCAAACTTATGAATAAAAAGCTTACCTCGGCGCATGCCGAGCGCCATTTGAAATTTATTTTGGGAACAGTACGTGACTTTTGCTATGGTGGCGTGTTTTATAATCATACGCAGCGTCCCACGCGTACATCTCATACAAATGCATCATCTGTATCGGGTACTTCTTTGCAGATGACGCACGAGTTAGATGACAATAATCCGTATTCTGAAAACTAAGTCCTTAAATCTCATCCACATTGTCAAAGAATCTGATATACTAGAACTAATGTTCCGGTTATCGGGATGATACTAAGGAGATAGCATGGTAATCCTAGGAATAGACCCAGGACTTGCACATACAGGATGGGGTATTGTGGAAACACGTGGGAGCGTGTATCGCGCACGTGCGTACGATTGCGTGGTTACTACCTCTGCTCAGTCGTTGCCCGAACGTCTTGATGCTATTTATCAGGGAATTTCCTATGCTATTGAGCGCTATCAGCCAGTTCATGTGGCTATTGAAAAAATATTTTTTGGCGAAAATGTGCGTTCTGCCATAGATACGGCACATTCACGCGGTGCGGCACTTGTTGCGTGCGCTCGTGCAGGTGTTGTTTTGGGCGAGTATACTCCCATGCAGATTAAACAAGCTGTTGTTGGTACGGGTTCAGCCGATAAACGCCAAGTGATCTTTATGGTTAGAAATATTTTGAACCTCGATCACGACCCAAGACCCGATCACTGTGCCGATGCGTTGGCTGCGGCAATTTGCCATGCGAGTTTACTTCGTACGCAGCAAGCGGCATATCAAAGTGCTTCGGTAGAAATGCTTGAGCAGCAACGTGCCGAAGCTCTTCAACACAAACTACAGGCTCGTGCGCTTACGGCAGCTGCAAGCAAGGCTCATTCCGATTATGCTCACGGCATTGGAAATGTTATGGATAAGACACGTCAGAGTAGGAGAAATAAATAATGATTGTTCAGCTTACAGGAACACTTGTTGAAGTCTTTCCAAACTCGGTGGTCTTAGACGTACAGGGCGTGGGTTATGAATTGGGAATTTCTGCCAATACGGCTGCCAATTTACCTGCATGTGGTCAAACGGCTGTTACGCTGTTAGTTAGAATGATTGTTAAAGAGAATGCTATGGAGCTTTATGGCTTTTCTTCACGCCAAGAACGAAACGCATTTGATAGGCTTATTGGGATTTCGGGTGTAGGTCCTAAACTTGCGCTGGCGGTTTTGTCAACATATTCTTTATCAGATTTAGCAACAATTGCGCTGTCTGAAGATGTAACACGTATGGCACAGGTGCCTGGCGTTGGAAAAAAGAAAGCGCAACGTTTGCTTATAGAGTTAGCCGATGTGTTTGCAAAAGATGCCGAGCTTCGTATTTTGGCTTCTGCCGAGCAAAAGACGTCTGGCGCGTGCGCGCAAGCACCGCAGCACAGTGTACTTGATGACGCGCAATCGGCATTATTGGCTATGGGCTTTACACCTCAAGAAGTTGAGCTTGCTCTTAAACCGTATGATAAAAAAGAATGCAATGATAATCCATCGCTTACGGCACAAACCGTTATTACGCAAGCGCTTCAACGCTTAGGAGGCAGATTATAGTGTGGGTAGCAGACGAAGAAAACCTCTTTGCCGATAGCGCTTCAAGCATGCACTCGCATGCTTTACAGCACGAGAGCGGAACAGATGCTCAAGCACATAACGCAGGGGCTTCGCGGAGCGTGGCGTGTGAGCTTACCGAAGATGATTTAGATGTTGAGCGTAGTTTACGACCAGAATCGCTGGGAGAATATTGCGGACAAACGCGTGTACGCGAAAACCTTCGTGTACTTATTTCTGCTGCAAAGGATAGGGGAGAAACCCTCGATCACGTGTTGTTTTCGGGCCCTCCCGGTTTAGGAAAAACAACACTTGCTTCAATTGTTGCTCATGAAATGGGTGCTCACCTTAAAACAACCTCAGGTCCAGCAATTGCTAGAACAGGTGATTTAGCTGCTATTTTGACAAACCTTCAAGAGGGAGATGTCTTATTTGTCGACGAAATCCATCGCCTTAATCATCAGGTAGAAGAAGTGCTCTATCCGGCAATGGAAGATTTTTTCCTTGATATTGTTATTGGAAAAGGTCCAGCTGCACGTTCGATACGTTTAGATGTGCCTCACTTTACGCTCATTGGTGCCACCACCAGAACGGGCTTGTTAACGGGACCTTTGCGCGATCGTTTTGGAATTTCGTATCGCCTTGATTATTATACGGTGGATGAGCTGGCAGAAATTGTAAAACGCAGCGCGGGGATTCTTGAGGTTGGTATTGACGATTCAGGCGCACAAGAAATTGCATCCCGCTCGCGCGGTACGCCTCGTCTTGCAAACCGCCTTCTTAAGCGCGTACGAGATTATGCACAGGTAAAAGCTCATGGCGAAATATCCTGGGATGTTGCTTCACAAGCTTTATCGTTCTTTGAAATTGACGAAATGGGCTTAGACTGGATGGATAAAAAGATATTATCGGTATTAACGCAAACATTTGGAGGTAGAGCGGTTGGACTTACCACTATTGCTTCTGCGGTAGGGGAAGATCCTGCTACGTTGGAAGATGTGTACGAGCCGTATTTG
>NZ_CFRCNA010000017.1:0-32006 GCF_986145555.1 Fannyhessea sp. | reverse complement strand
GAAAGAAGTTCCAACACCAACAAAAGTTAAGTTTTCTAAGAAAGCATTAACAGAGAATGGAGAAGATCTTAAGGGCGCAACTATCCAATTGACAAAAGCAGATGGAAGCTTAGTCAAAGAGTGGGTAACAGATGGAACGGTAACAGAGTTTGAATTAAAAGACGGTAAGTACACATTCACAGAAACATCTGCACCAGCTAAATATCAAGTAGCGACAGCAATAACATTTGAAGTAAAAAATGGAAAAGCAATAGTGAAAGGTATAGCTGTAACAGGAAATACGATAGTGATGATAGATAAACTGAAAGAAGTTCCAACACCACCATCAACATTACCTAAGACTGGTGAATCCAGCTCTCTTGGCGCATTTCTTTCTGCGTTGGGGCTATCTTTAGCTGGTCTTGGAGTACTTTACAAAAAAATGAAGGCTTGTGAATAACGCCAAATAAATTTAGCGTGAAAGGTTTGCAAGCCATGAAAAGACTGACAAAATCCTTGACAGACAGACAGCATAACTCTGTCTATTTTCACGTAGAATTTTTTAATTGGCAGAAATATATACCTGATGGATAGGTATGTGTTTCTGCCTATTTTTATGCAATTTTTCAAAACGATAAAAAGAACATTATTAGATTAATAAGGAAATGTGAATAAGATGAAATTGTTAGCAAAAAAGACAACGGGGCTACTGCTGGCAACATTAGTAGCATTTGGCGTAGTAGCTGGAACTACGCAGGCATTTGCTGGTGGCGATGCGGTAGCATCTAAGCAAGCCGACAAATATACGGAAATAGACATGCAGGAACCGTATATAAAAGACGCAGAACTGCATGTTTATTCTGTAAAAGACGATAACGGCTCGCCTGCAGCCGCGATAACTATCACTCACAAAAATTCGGGTGGAGTTGACCCTCAGCTTACAGGCGTAAGGGAGTACACTGCCGCTGCAAAAGAAGGTTGGGTTTTTAAGAATTGGACGTACGAGCAGTTTTTAAAAGACAAGGACTACGGAAACTACAAAGGTGTTTTCTATTCATTTTCGAAAGATCACAACAACAAGAGCATTCCTTATACATCGGGAAATGTGATTTCCGTAAACAGAACGGGGACTATAGGAGAATCAACATTAATTAAGCGAATTTATAAGGTCTATGCAAACCTTAATCCTACTATCACGGCAACTGCCGGTGAAGGCGGATCGATAACTCCTGCCGGAAAGACAGAAGTCACATACGGAGAAAATCAGAAATACAATTTTACAGCCAACGAAGGATACATAATAGCTTCGCTGAAGATAGACGGAGTAGAACAGACCGTCGAACATACAGCTTCGGGTTCATATGAATTCAAGGCTGTAAAATCGCCTCACACTATAGAAGTAAGCTTTGTAAGAGAATACACGATAACTTATACTGATGGCGTTGACAACGAAGCAATTTTTACCGATCAGGTTTACAAAGCTGCTTCGGGTTCCGATACTCCTGCTTTTGAGGGAACCGCTCCAAGCAGAACAGATTATGTTTTTACAGGCTGGACTCCTACCGTTGCGAATAAGGTAACTCGTGACGTAACATACGTCGCTCAGTGGAAGGACGACAAGAACAACAATGGTACTCCTGATGATCAGGAAGATCACTTCACAGTTACTTATACCGACGGTGTTGAGGGAGAAGAAATCTTCCAAGACCAGGTACATCAAAACATACTCGTCGACATGCCTACTCCTGCTTTTGAGGGAACCGCTCCAAGCAGAAAAGATTATGTTTTTACAGGCTGGACTCCTACCGTTGCAGATAAGGTAACTGCTAACGTAACATACGTCGCTCAGTGGAAGCGGATTCAAAGAACAGTTACTTTCAAGGATGGCGATAAGACTCATGCAAAAGTGAAAGTGGAAACTGGTAAGGCTATTAATACTGATGCGTTGACTAATGAGTCCATGCCGAAGGATCCAACGAAGGACGGTTATACCTTCAAGGAGTGGAATACGAAGGAAAATGGTAAGGGTGAGACGTTTACGGGAGAAAGCGTAGTTAATGGTGATATGACTGTGTATGCCATTTACACGAAAGATTCTGCATCGACACCGGCTCCAACTCCAACTCCAACTCCGACACCGGCTCCAACACCGAATCCGTCTACTCCGGAATTGAAGCCGCAGCCTGAGACACCAGCTCCTAAGCCGCAGCCTGAAAAGCATATTGGCATGATTCCTAAGACGGGTGAATCAGCATCATTTGCAGGATTGCTTGCAGCTATAGGTTTCTCGATTGCTGGACTTGCAATTCTTCTTAAGAAGAAAATGATGGAAGAAAACAAGTAAGTAGGCACTGCTTGTTTTAAGTAACGAGTATTGGTTATTAGAAGATGGCTCTAGCGATATGTTAGAGCCATCTTTTGTATGTTATCTTTTGATTGTTATTTGAGATATAAGCTTTCTTATTTTCAATAAGAAATAGTATGGTGCTCCAAGTCAAAGTTTCAGGATTCCTATAAATAGTTTCAGAGTTCAAAGTCAAGGTTTCAGAGTACAGAGCAATAGTTTCAGAGTTCAAGGTCAAGGTTTCATTGTATCCAACACGTAATGAAACTAGACCCGATATTGTCATCATCGCATGTAATCAAAACCTTATGCAGATTCAAAGTCTCTTTGCAATATGTAAGTGCCATAGAAAGCATTTTTGTTCCATAGCCCTTCATACATTCAGATTGCCTAATTTCGTACCCTATGTGACCGCCATAGTTAATTAAAAAAAGAATTTAATTCATGCCTAATGTTAATTTCACCAATAAATTTTTCATTATCTATCAGCCAAAATGTAGTAGCTCTCACATAATTTGCAGGCAAATTTATACCATGCTCCACATTATAAGAACTCTCTATGATTGTCTCATAGTTTTTAAAGCGTCTTTCTGCGTGCGGCCTAAACATTTCGTCTTCTTCATTTGCTTCTATATAACTTTGGATATATTTCTTATCTGGTCTAATTAATCTCATACGTGCTCCTTATTTTTAATATGCAAGTCTATCCAAATTAGAACCATACTAGTCTTTTGAGCTTTCATAATGTCATCGCGAAACTTAATCTACATAAGGGGGTGCGGACAAAAACTTGGACAGTTTGATACTCGATACATGCCATGTATTCGCCACAAAATCAACGCCGAAAGTCATCTATTTCTTTCCGAACTTCCACGCTTTGAGCACCGCTTTTATTACTCTGTAAGTCAATGCGGCCAACGGCCAAACGATCCAGCTTTTTTCCCAATCGGACGTGATGAAACTGAAGGCTAAATAAATACAGATAATTATAATCCAGTAAGCTTCGAGCAATAACCTAATCTTTTCAGGATAGACAGTCTTTTTCTTTGGTTGCAGCAAACGGTAATAGGACGAGCGGACAATATTCGCCTGTACGAATAAATACACAGCTGCTGCCACCAGAACAATAGCAATAACTACAAAAAAGCCGGATGAAAGTTGATAAAATTCCGGCGCTATATCCGAAATTATAAGAAAAATAAAGGCAACCATACATAAAACGACACCGCTGACCGTCCGCAGCACATACGATGGCATGAACCGTTCCAAGCGTTCTTTGAGCACACTGTCAACGCCGTAAGCTGTTTCAAAGTCCTCTTTTTCCAAATATTGATAACGCTTTCCGTGGAAACTCTGAATAATAAAAATAACTACAGCTACGGTAACAATCGCAACGCTGAAGGCTAAGCCCAAAGTTTTACCGACTTGCGCATTTACTGTGGGAGAAAGCAAAAGCTCGCTGCCGATCATGGGGATTGCCGCCAGAATACAAAGAAGAACACCTAGAGCAATATAGGCGGCAAATGATATTCTGTGAGTAATATAAGCGGTGGCTTCTTCCAGCTTAATTACCCGCATGCGAACACCGGCTTCTTCCTGGCAGGCATTTTCATCTGCGTCGACGTTGTTCCCCATAACATCAATTTCATCTTTTACCAGAAGATCAGTACTAACACCGAACAAACGGCTCAATGCAATTATCCGCTCCATATCCGGGATACTTTGTGCGCCTTCCCATTTGGAAACAGATTGGCGACTGACGCCCAATTTGTCCGCCAATTCCTCCTGCGACCAACCGTTTTGTTTACGCAGTTCCAATATTTTATCTGCTAAAATCATTAAAAGATCTCCATTTCAAACTCGAATTCATCATTATGATTATGGCGAAATTATAATTGAAACAGCAGTTGCATGGTAGCAAGTGCGGTTGACAATTGCCGTTGAAAGCGCAATTTATGCCGACAAATGAGCGCAACCGAACGCCAATTCAAATTTTCAGAACAGCTTCCAGACATAATTGCAAAGCGAGCGCAATCGAATCTTCACCCCAGCTGCGTCCGTCATAACGTGAAATACGTGTTACCAAGGCACAAAGGACAACAAAATATTTAGTGTACGTGAAGCAATTTTTTGCTGCGTGCCTTTTCCGCGCAAAAGTGCAAGTTAACCATTTTGGGCGTAATCTTAAAGTACAACTTGAATTTAACGCCCAAACGAGGATGCATACCGTAGCGTGTGTGAAACCACCTCGTAGTATGGTCGTTTTGATACCGCGTTCGCTATTCTCTTGTGATGTTAACGTTCGTGCTTGTGTTCGTGCTCCCGTTTGCTGTGCGTAGGTTGTTAGAGATCTCTTCTCCAGTTATTCGCCACCAAATTCGCCAAATTAGCTTTATTGTCTTTGTTGACTCTTCCCCAGAAGTTAACTTCATATCCCATGTTTTTACCAAGATGCAAGAAACGAATAACTTTATGCGCCCACCATGGTTTAAGGCTCAATTCTTCAATTTCATGCCACGGCATTAGAACAAAATCGCTCTTTAGCGGTGTGCCCAGTTCTTTTTCGTAAATGCCTTTGGGGCTAAAATACACAATGAATTGGCGGCTGCTATCTGTTGCGTAGTACAGTGTATTGATGAAAAGTTTGATGATATCGCTTTGCCAGTTGTTGTGCTTCACGACCACCAAATAATGTTCCGTGTCGCCAAAAGCCTCTTGTACCTGCGATCTAAGTTCGTCCATGTCATACATAAAAAGGCTCATAATTTACTCCAATCACTGAGTATGAATACTTCTTTGATGTCTTTTCCTAACACGAGAGAAATTTTGTACGCTGTTTCTAAGGTGGGGCTGATGATGTTGTTCTCGTACGCCATAATTGACCTGCGCTTTAGACCGACAGCTTTTGCCAGGCGGTGTTGCGACAGTCCTTTTTCTTTGCGGAATACCGCTATCTTATTTGTGATGACAACTTCCATATGAACGCCTTTTGGTTACATTTATAGTACTATGGTGCTATTTATAGTACCATCTTAGAGGCAATAGTCAACTGTTTTTTGCTTGCTACGGATAATTTGGCAACATTTCATTCCAGTATTTGTCCGGTTTGCATTCTTGTATTTGGACATTCACTATTCTATAGTTTGCATATTCGATACAAACCCCAGCAAGCAACTTATTAGACTCAGGAACCTTATTTTCCGGAATAACCAGCAAGCCCCCACCGTGAGAAAGCAAATAATGTAGGGAACTTTTTTAGCGTAGCATTTTATATGACTGCTATGTTATTTTTATGCAGCCAAGAGTCTAAGCCTGTATGGAACTGGACTTATCCATCCTAGTTTTCTTTATGTTCATTAGATTTTCCTAAAAATAAAACAATTCTGGAGCTTTATTCCATATCAGATTTGCGATACGGTGTAAACGTAATGAAGAAGCAGAGCGCTTCACCTACAAGAAACATTGCAAGCCGCGCAACCTTTTGAGGCATCGCACCGAGGTACTTCGCAAGGATCAACGCGCACACCGCACGCGCGCAACGTGCACCATCGCAAGGCTGCAACTGTGCAACGTGCAACTCGCATACCGCAAGCTTGCAACCGCACATCGAGGCACACCGCTTCACGCGTACTTTAATTGTAAGGAGTTTACCATGAATGTACAACTGAAAGATACATATAACCTGTTTATCGGCGGAAAATTTGTTCCTGCGTCCGACGGAGCAACCTTTGAAACCACAAACCCCGCCACCGGCGAGCACCTGGCTTACGTTGCTGAAGCCACCAAAGAAGACGTTGACAGCGCTGTGAAAGCTGCGTGGTGCGCGTTCCCCGCGTGGAAAAACACTTCCGTTACCCAGCGCAGCGCCATCCTGAACAAAATTGCCGATGTTATTGACGCTAACAAGGAGCGTCTTGCAACCATCGAAACGCTCGACAACGGCAAGCCCATTCGCGAAACTATGAACATTGATATTCCGCTTTCGTCCGAGCATTTTCGCTTGTTTGCCAGCGCCGTTCAAACGCAGCAAGGCTCAAATAGGTTGCTCGATGGCAATTTATTGAGTATCGTCATGCGCGAACCAATCGGCGTTGTCGGCCAAATTGTGCCGTGGAACTTCCCGTTTTTGATGGCCGCGTGGAAACTGGCGCCCGTCCTGGCGGCAGGCGACTGCACCGTGTTCAAAACCTCGTCCAGCACGCCGCTGAGCGTGATTGTGCTGATGGAGCTTATCCAAGACATTGTTCCTGCTGGTGTTATCAACATCATTTCGGGGAAGGGCTCGAGCAGCGGTCAGTTCCTACTTGACCACCCTGGCCTGCGCAAACTTGCGTTCACGGGTTCAACCAGTGTTGGCTACAACGTAGCGCGCGCGGCAGCCGACAAGCTTATTCCGGCAACGCTTGAGCTGGGTGGCAAGAGCGCGAACATTTTCTTCGACGATTGCAATATGGACCAAGCCATCGACGGCTTAATGCTGGGAATTTTGTTCAACCAAGGGCAAGTGTGCTGTGCTGGCTCGCGAGTGTTTGTGCAAGAAGGTATCTACGACGAGTTCGTGAAACGCGCAACGGAGCAGTTCAACCGCGTAATACAGGGCAACCCGCTTGATCCGAAAACGCAAATTGGCGCGCAAATCAATGAAGCGCAAATGAAGAAAATTGCGTCGTACATGAACATCGCGCGCGAAGAGGGAGCTACGATTGCCGCAGGTGGCGAGCGTAATACCGAGGGCGATTTAGCGAAGGGCTGCTTCTTCAAGCCAACGCTGCTTACCAATGTAACGAACGATATGTGTGTCGCGCGTGAGGAGATTTTTGGCCCTGTAGCTGCGATTATGAAGTTCAAGGCCGAGGACGAAGTGGTGAAGCTTGCCAACGATTCCGACTATGGCTTGGGCGGTGCGGTTTGGACGCGCGATATTACGCGCGCGCTGCGTGTGTCGCGTGCCATTGAAACCGGCCGCATGTGGGTAAACACCTACAACCAAGTGCCTGGCGGGGCGCCGTTTGGCGGCGTGAAGAAGTCGGGCATCGGCCGTGAAACCGACCTGTCGATTTTGGAAGCATATACGCAGGTGAAGAACATCATCATCAACCTGAACGATGCGCCCAGCGGATTTTATCCCGAGCACTAAAGCGCGCCACTCGCGCAAAACGCCTGCGTAAGCGCGCAACCGCGCACAACACGCAGGAAATCGAGGAGCGCCATGTGCCGCTGATGTGGGCATCTTGTGTAGGTGTGGGTATGCTATACTAGCACATGCATGATGAGGGGAAGCGGCGCGTGGCGTTCATAATCAGAGAAAGGCGAAGCGCAGCATGCACGAATCCGCAACACTATGCGGTGTGTGTGCTGCGTTTTTATAGAACGGTGTACGATCACGGGTACAGATGGTAACTGGACATACGGCTTCTTCTTTGAATTTTTCCTTGAAAATTTTACCAAATCGTACCTGGCAGTATATTTGTAATATGGCTTTTAACGGGTAGAACCAGCAGATAAAGTAGGCATCACAAGCGAGCTGTTCCCAATTGCCCGCACCCCCATTCAAGCTTTGTTAAAGAATTTTTTTAACTTTTTTCAATTAGTGTGAGCTTTTCGCATTCATAAAATTTTTCTTTTCCATAAAGCACAACTTCTAGTAGAAAAATAATGTATGATACAACCAAATATACAAACAAAAAAGAGGTGCACTTTTTAACGATAGAAAAAGCTATCGTTAAAAGGTTTAAAATTGGCTTAATAGCTTGATTCTTGAGTGCAAAATATTACTTTTTCTTCTTATAACCTATAGCAACATCACCTGTTTTATTAATACCCGGTACTTTAAGAACAACAGAACTTGACTTGTCTTTTAAATCAAATTTCCCAACCAAAAATAAAGCTTTAAGTCCTGGACCAGGTAAATTGAACGATGAGTCAACTAATTTGATGGGTTTATCTCCAAGAGTGACTTTAGACAAATCATAATGAGAATCCAGAATATCTCGTGACACAAAGAGATACAACTCATCTTTATTCATATAGTTTTCTGGTATACGAAACTCTTCTTGAGAAACCGCTACTGTTTCCCAATGATACGACGCAAGCTCCGCCTTCTCATCATCATCAGCACATCCAGCAAGAGAGAAGAGAGAGCCTAGCAGCAGAAGCATAACAAGACAACTTTGAAAAATGTTTTTACAAAAAATAGTTTTACTTCTCATAACACTACTAGCCTCCTTTTTTGTAACACTACTTTGTATCAAATACGTATAAAACAGATTATTCAGTAAACAAGATCTACCATCGCTTTGATTACCGTAATAATCTTTACATATATATTACTTTTTCGTATTAATTTGTCTAGATTATTAATGCTCATCTCTTCATTTACTAGCAAACTATACTCTTCATAAACAACAAGATTTACAGAAACAGAAGAGCAAATATCATCGCGTGCGTTTAATGCCTCCAACAATATTCCCTCATAAACGAAGCAATCACCTGCAAATCTTCACCTTCATAATACTTAACAAGCAACTTCTTAAACTCAGGAACCTTATTTTCTGGAATAACCAACAAGCCCCTGCCATGAGAAATCAAATAATGGTTCGCAAAGATTACAGAAGCCCTCTTATTCCCATCTAAAAATATCTGCGACTTCATACAGTAAACGCATAATTCAATCGCAATATCAATAGGCTCTTTCTTTCCAACTTTACCTTCAACATTCCCGCTGACTTTCTCACCTTCAACAATATTCCTTATTTTTTCTTTAACATCTATTTCATTAGGAATAGGCGGAATATAAGTAGATCCGCCAATCGCAACAGGAACACCCCTGATGCGACCGCCGTCTAAGAAAAAACCCTCATTAACAAGTCTCGCAATATGACTAAGCATGTAATAATCAGACCTACTTAACACGACATCCTCGTCTAAAATAAACTCCCAGGCATGCTTCAAATTCAAGATTTTTTGAACGTCACTCGCAGAAACACCAAACACTTTTCCGTTATCTATAATCTCTTCAGTTTGAGGAAAAGTAGTAGCAACGCCTTCCAAAACAGCCTGATCGTAAATATTCGCTTTTAAGTTAGCCCTTGCAAAAGCAATATTGTTCACCAAATCAGCAGATAACTCACTATTAGAATATCCAGCATTCGCGAGCTGCCTTACCACAGCGCGAAGCTCCTTACGCAATTGCCTAGATTCACTTGCATTGCGAAGAAGAAGATTATACAAATCGTCCGAATACACACCAACATACGTAGACGTCAACTTTCCCGAAACACGCTTTCTGGTGTATAAGTATTTGCCATCTCCACGAGTTTTGATTTCAGGGGTTCCATCATACGCAAGCAAACTCAAACGGGCATTAAGATCAGCCTTTTTTCTAAGCAATTCTTGTACATCATCATATTTTGCAGCCATATTCACACTCCTTCAGCTGATTCTTTTGCATAAGCATTTTTAGCGAAACGCTTTTAGGTAGACTCTTCTAGTTAAACCCTTTTTACATGGGTTCTTTTAACTAAACCCTTCCAAACAAGTCCTATGCAAAAGTTCTATAGAAAGACTACGTACAAAGATTCTGCTAAAACATGCAGAATTCTATTCGCCCATAAATTGGGGAACATTTATTTAAATAATATAATGATTTGTTCCCCAATAATCAATAATGTAGGGAACTTTTTTACAAATCTTATACCGTTTTGTTCCCCAAAACATAAGCACCTAAATCGCACAACCACTCAACAACAAAACAGCAAAATCACATCTAGAATCTCGAGAAATAAGCTTAAAGCCACTTCTCATAAAACCTTTTAACGCTTAGCCTCGCTAAGCCCTGCTACACAAGGGCAAATTTGCACCCACCTAATCAGCCTTTGACATCAACACTAAGGTCTTTACGTGGATTGAGAGAACTCCTAGTATATCTACACTTTTTTGAGTGCACACTATGGATAGTGGGTGCACTTTTTAACGATAGGAGCGAGCTATCGTTAAAAGGTTTAAGATTGGCTTAATAGCTTAATTTTTGAGCATTGAGATGGCCCCAGAATTTGGGACACACTAGGCGACAAGCTGGATTAAGTGGTCAGTATGGATAAAATGAGATGTTTTTCAAAGCTTCGTATGTGGGAATATATCCATATTAATAAATAAAGGTATTCGTTATAAATCTAAACTATGCTTATCCACTAAGAAGTCGAATAAATTAAGAGTGAGTATCCCATTTTCATCTAAAAATGGCTTGATTCTATCTTTTACGATAATTATTTTTCAAATGAATCATCATATTAATAAATCTATGCATCTTTCTATTTAGAATTATTTCCACTATGGAATTTAATCTAACTACATTAGGAGGGATAAGCCCATGTAATTCTACTCTATTTAGAAATAATTTTATAACGGACATATTTTGAGGTTAGATTTACAAAATGAATTTACACCAACGTTAGAGCTTGACCTAAGCTGAAATTCTCTATTCTTTGTGTCCAAAAGAAATTTGCAAGCTCGATATTGATAAGCTGTTTTCAAAGTGATATATTTATAACATGTGTTAGAAATATATCACTTTGTGATTTTACATTATAAGGAGATTAATATGAAGAAAAAAGTATCAATACTAGAAATTGTAGCAACAAAAATTGTCATTGCCTTATTAGTTGCAGGTTACTATTGGATGTGGAGTAGATCCGATTGGATGCCCGAATATCACCAATATTCAGCTTACTTCGGCGGATTCTTATTCCTTATATTGCTCGCTCATTATCATAGGGTACATAAGTATAAGAAAGAATGTTTTGATGAGTTGGCGATAAAAATACTACGCAAATGCGATGCAATATGCCTGAAAGTTCTAACTGTTTTAATGGTAATAGTTGCGTATGCGGGAGGGATTTTAGGGCACGTCAATGCTATGTCAACTGCAATGATGGGCTGGCTAATCATCGGAAGCATTATCGCAATCGCAATGCTTCGTACCATGCTGTTCCTTATCTTGAATTCAAAAGGGGTATAGCTATGGCGTTAATAACAAAACTAAAAGATTACCGAGAAAAAGCAAACTATACACAGTCAGAGCTGGCTGAAATGGTTAATGTCAGAAGAGAAACTATTGTTCATCTAGAAAACGGTAGGTATAATCCGTCTTTAAAACTGGCCATGGATATCGCAAAAATTTTCAAAGTAAAAGTAGAAGATTTATTTGAATTTACTGATGAGTAAGCTATTGGGAAGTCTGTCTAAATTTTGAGTGCCCAGAATGGATAGTGGGTGCCTTTTTAACGATAGGAAAAGCTATCGTTAAAAAGGTTTAAGACCTGCTTAATAGCTTGGTTTTTGAGCATAAAACAAAAAACAGCCTAGAGAGGGTTCCCCCCTAGGTTGGATTGTGTAACGTTTCAGACGTTTACAGCCTTTTGGCTTTTACGATGTACTTTCTTACCAGCTTCTCGTCATATTCACTAATATCGTGACGCTCACTTTTCAGAAAATCTTCCATTTCTCTGATTCGTTTTTTAGCATCTTCTTGACCTGCTTTTTCTATAAGAAGCTTTTGTTTCTTCACTTTAAGCTTATCAATCTCATCAGCTATTTTCGTGTAGTCTTTTTTAGCTTTAAGCAAAGTTAGTAGTGTCGCTTGTTTGTCTGCAATTCTTTTATCAACCGTTTCAAGCTCGTTTAAGTTATTGCCCGCGATAATTTCTCTAATATTATTCTTCAACGTGTCTAATACTTCATCCGATATACTAAACAGGACGGACATTGAGCCTGACTTTAAGATTCATAAAAAGAAGTGACTATTACTGACAGAAATTAGTAATAGTCACCCAACGTGAGATATTCAACTATTGACTTGAACCAAACAAAATTCAATCAGTCTTTCGATGGACAGTCTTAAGCGAGATCACTATGACACCAATAACAAAAGAGGTAAAACCAACTCTAATAGCAAGTGTGCCATCCCATATTAAGGCAACCAGCATCGCGATTAAGGCAACCGTCAAGCCGAATGTCGCCACTTCACGGCAAAAACGAACGAGCTTATCCATTTCCTTAACCTCTCCACCAGTGCCAAGCTTCTTTAGCTGTGCATCCGACCGCGTAGAGACAGTGTTATGCTGTCTGTCTGTCAAGGATTTTGTCAGTCTTTTCATGGCTTGTCAACCTTTTATGCATAACTTTTAATATGCTGATCATACAAGAAAAAGTCTATATTGACTTGCCTTTATATATTGTATATTCGTTGTTTACCCGTCTATTTTCATTACGCTCCCATCAAGAAAAGTAAACTCAACCTTTCCATCGTGACGCACGGTTAGATAGTCAGCCATGCTCAGCCAGACGTTTTCATCGAACGCTGTTAACAAGTCCTGCTTTTTCAAGTCCTCGATAAAATATTCAACCTCATCGCGCCTCGCTTGCTTTTCAACAATATCGGCTTTGACTTCTTTAAGTCTTGATTCTACAGCATTAAACCTGTTCACTAGACTCGTATGTTTTTCTCCTCCATATGATAGAGCACATTCCCTTCTGCATAAATTTCCCACTTCACAGGGTGGGTGCAAAGTAGCGAATCGACTTGCATGAGCGATTAAAACATAATTCGCGAATGCGCTTCGATTCGCTGAGCTTGCTCAAAGTTGAAAGCACAGTTTGCTTTCAACTTTGAGCGAAGCATGTTAACAGCTTCTCGCGCGGTGAACATAACAACATCCTGTGCACTCGACCCTCAAGCGTTGATATCTTCCTCCATACAGCCAAAACACGCGACAAAAGAATTGCTGCACATACTAAATATTTTCCCCTTTATGACTTGATGACATACATTTCATGCAACGAGCTTTCCAATCATCCTCACGAACTCCGCCAAACATCGGAACAAAAACTCGCCAATCGTCGTAATGAAACTCCGCCAAACATCGGAACAAAAACTCGCCAATCGTCGGAAAATAATGATATAATTCATAATTATCATTCGAAAATATGAGCAGACTTATTTAAGACAGGTGACACGGTTGAAAAAGTACAGGAAAAGAATTGCTGACAATATTTTAAAAAGAAAACTAGAAGGCAAAGGCGCGGTAGTGATTGAAGGGCCGAAGTGGTGCGGGAAAACCACTACTGCAGAACAATTTGCAGCAAGCGTTTTATATATGGATGACCCCGAAAAGAAAGAACAGAATATCACTATGTCGCAGATACGCCCAAAGCGATTACTGAAAGGAGATACCCCAAGATTAATCGACGAATGGCAACTTGCTCCAAAACTTTGGGATGCAATACGATTTGAAGTTGATCATCGCAGTGAGCTTGGCCAATTTATCTTAACTGGTTCTGCTGTCCCTGCAGACACTACAGAAATTACCCACTCTGGTACTGGACGCTTCACGTGGCTAACAATGAGACCAATGAGTTTGTATGAATCTGGTGATTCAACGGGCGAAGTTAGCTTGAAAAACCTTTTTGCAGGAATTAAGAGCATTGAAGGCGATTCAAACTTGAGTATTGACCACCTATCTTTTCTTATATGCCGTGGAGGATGGCCGCAATCAGTGGACATGCGCGATGAGATTGCTTTAGATCAAGCTGTTGATTACTATGATGCTGTTGTACACTCCGACATTAATCGTGCTGATGACGTTCAAAAAGATGCTGAAAAAGTTAAGCGTCTTATGCGCTCATACGCAAGGAATCAAGGAGCACAAGTACCAAATACTGTGCTTTCGCGGGATATTTCTGCTAATGAAGACACGACAATTAGTGAGGAAACTGTTGCGTCGTATGTTAATGCGCTTCGCAAAATATTTGTTATAGAAGATATGCCTGCTTGGAATCCAAATCTAAGATCAAAAACTGCCATTCGTTCATCCAATACGCGTTATTATATCGACCCATCTATCGCTGCGGCAGCTTTGGGAATAGGTCCAAACGACTTGATAAACGACTTAAATACTTTCGGTTTTCTATTCGAAACACTTTGCATCAGAGATCTGCGTATTTTTGCGGATTCTCTAGGCGGTGAGGTTTACCACTACAGAGATAAAGACGGACAGGAATGCGATGCTGTTATTCATTTAAGAAACGGTAAATACGGGCTTATTGAAATTAAACTCGGAGGCGAAAAACTCATTGAAGAAGGCGCAAAAAGCCTTAAAACAATGAAAGAAAAAATCGACACCGATAAAATGAACAAGCCATCTTTCCTTATGATTTTAACTGGAACAGGTGATTTTGCGTATTGTCGTAAAGACGGTGTTTACATAGTTCCTATCGGCTGCTTAAAAAACTAAAACGAAGCCTTGCAATTACAACAAACGCTAAACCTTTTTACGTTTACCCCTGTAAACCCCTGCTACACAAGGGCAAAAATGCACCCGGAATTTTTTTAATTCAGTATCTTCCCTTATCTTTAATCGTGTTTTATTTCCACATACAGGACACAATATCCACTTGTAGTTTATAATAACTATCTCCTCCTTTACACTTTAATTCAAATCTTTATTAAAAAATATTTCATCTTATTTAACAAGAAACCATATTTATATAACAACATAAAATACACTAAGTTATTTTATTGAACATATATCGTACTTTATCTATCCGACTATTTGGACGACGGGGCTGGCAAACAGGTTCACCGGTAGTAACATGGTACCCTTTTAACTCTGTTAAACAAACACTACGTCCATTTGTAAAGAAAGTTAAATCACTACGATATTCTTGAATACACCGAGCAGGGATTTCTCCACTAAGAATGACCTCATTATTTTTCAATTGAGTGTCTACGATGTTCGCACAATATTTAGGAGCATCGTTGTATGCTCGTGAAAGATATTCCTGTGGCGCATAAATTTTAAAACTAAGATATGGCTCTAACAATTCTGTTCCAGCTTTTTTTAAGACTTGTTCCAATACAATAGGAGCAAGCATCCGAAAATCTGCTGGGGTACTAACAGGGCTATAGTATAAGCCATACTTAAAACAGATTTTACAGTCCGTCACATTCCAACCATATAATCCTTGTTCGCAACCATAGCGTATCCCTTCCATAACTGCATTTTGAAATGATTGATTTAAGTATCCAAGAGAAACCGAGCTCTCATACTGCATTCCACTTCCCAACGGAAGCGGTGATACAGATAAACCAATGGAAGCCCAGAAAGGATTTGGCGGCACTTCGATGTGAATGGTATATTCTGCATTTTTTAACGGTCTCTCCATATAAATGACTGTAGGCTCTTTTAGTTCTATCTCCACATGATACTTTTCTTGCAACAGTGCACTAATCACTTCCATTTGTACTTTCCCTAAGAAAGAAAGTATAATTTCATGTGTCGTAGAATCCACGTAATATCGTAGAAGCGGATCACTATCTGAGATTTCCAAAAGGGCATCAAGCAACATTTCTCTCTGTTCAGGTTTACTCGGTTCAACAGTTGTTTGTAGTAGAGGGTGCGGATTTTCAATCTTTTTTCTCTGTGGCAATAGTTTTGTATCTCCAAGAACACTATTTAACTTCAAAAACTCATTTTGCAAAATAACAATTTCTCCAGAATAAGCTCTATCAATCTTACATAATTCACCATTTATTGAAGTATACATTTCTGTAACTTTTATTTTTTCTTTTTCTGATACTCTAACCGAATCTCGTAAATGTAGTACTCCACTATAAAGGCGTATATATGCAAGACGTTGTCTTTTTTTTGTATATTCAATTTTGAAAACATTTCCGCAAAGTTCAGACGGACCTCGATGTGTTGATGAATAAAATTTATTCGTAATCACTTCTATAAGGTTATCAATCCCTATATTACTTTTTGCACTTCCATGATAAAGAGGGAACAGAGAACAATTCTGAAATCTTATGCTTTCCTCTTGTTCGAGTTCCAATGCTTCTAATGATTTACCGGACATATATTTCTCTAAAAGGTCATCGTTTCCCTCTATTACCGTATCCCATTGTTCAGATTCGGTAAAGTTCGTCACACACATATTAGGATACAGTTCTACCTTCTGTTTGATTACAATTTCGGCAGAAAGTTTCTCTTTAATATCCTGATAAACCGTTGATAAATCAATTCCATTTTGGTCAATCTTATTGATAAAAAAGATTGTGGGAATCCCCATTTTCCTAAGTGCATGAAATAATATACGAGTTTGTGCTTGTACGCCATCTTTTGCAGAAATCAGTAGAATTGCCCCATCTAAAACTGATAATGAACGATATACTTCTGCTAAGAAATCCATATGTCCTGGCGTGTCTATGATGTTCACCTTCGTATTTTCCCACTGAAAAGAGGTTATTCCTGTCTGAATTGTAATTCCTCTCTGACGTTCTAAAAGCGTATTATCCGTCCTCGTTGTACCTTTGTCCACGCTTCCTAATTCTGTAATCGCTCCACTGTTATATAATAAGCTTTCTGTTAAGGTAGTTTTTCCTGCATCAACATGAGCTAAAACTCCAATATTAATAATTTTCATGTGATTTTCCTCCATTCAAAAACCCAAAAGGGCATAAAAATCCCAGTGATAAATACTTTTATCACTGGGATTTTTATGCATAACCATAGGTATACAAAGCATACAGATATTCTCTGGATACTTTAGAATCACATGATAAAGGTATTCTTAAACTGGGTACAAAAAACTAAGCCCTCCTAAAAAAGGACATCCAATTATTTGTTCCCACTATCAAATTGACAGTTTATTTAAGAATACCTTGCCGCATATTTATTAACTCCTTTTAAATAGATACTTAAATAATAGCACGTAAGAGCATATTTGTAAAGGAATCTCCAATTTTTTATCAAAGAGAGTACGTGATTACAAAATAGCTGTAATAATGTACCAATATTTGTTATTCTATAATCTTCCAATTACTCCCGTTCTTTTCAAGTACCAAATCAAATTGAGATACCTGCGTTGCTTTGGTCTGCTGGTCGATATACTCCACTGTCAGCGATACCGTGACTTGATTATCCTTACGATTGTGAATAGGATTTACCAGTTCTTGAAAGATGTACTCTTTTCCGATTGGTTTTAATATCCCGTCATTCACATAGTAGGAAAGTTCACTGGCTGTCGCTGTAGGATAGAGCTTGAAGAACGTCGTTAAAAACTCATTGATTTCATTGGTTGTAATGGAATCAACCGTCCCCTCACTTTCAATGGCTTTTGGTTTATAACTTGATTTCTTAGGTATGTTGGTAATGGTCGGATTCTTAACCAGTACCATATTTCCAGAACCATCTACATAGACACTCACTATATAAGCAGAGTGGACGGTCTTTGTATTTTCTCCCTCTGTAATGAGCTGGTCTACACTGTAGGTTACATTAAACTCATTGTCGCCAGTTGCCTGGAGTCAACACTATGGATAAAAAGTTCATTTTTTCGTTTTCGCGAACATATCATTGACTTTTTTTAATGTTTTCCTCGTATTGGTAAACATATCATAGGTTTTTTATACTAGTACGTATTTGGAAACATATCTAGTTTTATATTTTTGATATATAATGCACATTATATAATGTAGAATTTACTCATTTACAATATCCTTTTATTTTATCTGCATATTTGCTTAAAAGCTCTTTTGAATATACTTTACTTTGGTTAGATTCTCTCACTTCGTTCCAAAGAATTGCAGCAACTTTCATCTTATTAGAAAATTTATCACTACGTTCATCTAAGTTAAAATCTTTTACAAACTGGTTCCATTGGTTAGTAGTATTATCATATTTTGCGTAATCAGAGTCTCCATTATATACATCAAGCATATTTTTAATTGTAAAATTTTTGTCGTTCTTTCTTTTTACTTTTCGCCAAGCTTCTGCCATATTCGCATTAAATTTAAATGGCTTAATTCCAGTTTGCTCTGAAAAATAGTCTCTAAATTTTTGATTGAATGAAAATCCACATTCTAGTAATGGAGTATTTAATGTTATATTATCAGTTATCTTTTTATTTTTATTCCTTGAAGATTTTTTTATTTTATTTCCCTTAAAATATTCTTCTATAATATAATTCAGTTCCTTTTTTGTTCCTCTATATTCTAATCCAAGAGACTTACAAACTTTTGATAACTCCTCTCGATACCAATAATATTTGTTGAATTCTTCAAATGATTTTATATCTTTAAATTCAGGTCTACTTTCTAACATACACTTTCCCTCAATTCTCTTTTTTTCTATTCGTTTGTCATCAATACTAGAGCCTCCGCCGCAGCTTTCACATTAAACGAGTAAACACTAGGTATGTCTTATCGACATGTTCGTATGCAGAAACATATCCATGAACCTTTTAACAATTATCTCTGCCTATCGTTAAAAGGTTTCAAGCAAATAAACTTAGAGTTCTCACACTCCTAGATATTTAATATATATTTGACACGGATTCCACTCATCCCATAAAGTTGGAAAACATTCCAATTCTTTATATCCCATCGCGATATAAAAATGATTTGTAATATCATATTCTTTGTAGTGTCCCATCTGAACAGTTTTTACCTGTGAGTATGTGTAACCCATCTTCCTTGCCATAGCTTCGTATGCTTTGTTAAGTACCGAGCCAACTCCCATTCTATGGAATTTCTTTTTTATACCCATCACAAAAATCTCTGCACAATCCTTGCTGGTTGGGTTTAACACAATAAACCCAACAAGTTTATCATTAATATAACAAGCAAGAAAAGGCTTTTCCTGTGAATCTTGAATATATTCTTCTGTACTTTCTGGCATTCCAAACCATTCTTGAAGATCATACAATACTTCTCTCGATACAGATTCCTTTTCTAGTTTATTCTCAATTTCTTTTACTTTTATATTCAATCCAGTCCTCCACAAACTCTAATTTATTCTTGTCATCAATACTAGAGCCTCCGCCGTCGAATCTTTCCAATCGAAGCTTCCTATTCGGTCGCTTCTCTTGGAGATTCTTGACATGAGACCTACCTCTGCTTCGCATCGATTAGCTTTGCTAATCGCGCGATAGCAGGGTTAGAGCTTCAACGTTGATTGACATTCCCCACTTCACCAGCTGGGTGCAAAGTGGGTGCACTTTTTAACGTTAACATCCTGTGCACTCGACCCTAAAGCGTCGACATGTTCCCTCATACAGCAAAATCACGCTCAAAAACCGCGAGAACCCAGCTTAAAGCCGCTTCGCATTAAACCTTTTAACGATAGCCCTCGCTAACCCCTGCTACACAAGGGCAAACTTGCACCCACCTAATCAGCCTTTGACATCAATACAACACTCTCAACGTGTGGCGTATGCGGAAACATGTCAACGGGCGTAATGCTTTCAACGCTGTATCCGAACCTATAAAATTCGGCTAAGTCGCGAACCTGCGTCTGGGGGTTACACGAAATATATGCTATGCACTTAGGCTCAAGCGATGTAGCTGCTTTTATAAATTCAGGCGTGGATCCCGCACGTGGTGGATCCATAATAATTGCCTCAAAGCGCGACACGCCATTACATGCATATGCAAAGTCCTGCATAAAACGTGTTGCATCTTCGCATGAGTATACACAACGTGTTTTTAAGTGATTAAGACGTCTGTTCTTTTTTGCGCGTTCGATTGAATCTTCTACCTGGTCAAATCCTATAACAAGAGCATTTTTTATTTGGCTTGCTACGCAAATGCCAATGGTACCGCAACCACAATATGCGTCCATAATCCTTATGGTGCGTTTATCTGCTTGTTCTTGCATTGCCTGCGGCGCTTTCCTATGCGCGTGCTCTAAGTCAAGTGTATCTAAACGTTCTTTGCCAATAGTCGTGCCAGTTAACTCGCGGCTCGATGTACCGCCGCCGTCCTTATCCGTGCCACTGCTGCTCTTGTCCGTATCGCAGATGCGTTTAATACCGTCAATTGCAGTTTGATACAAAATTTCGGTTTGTTCTGGATTGGTTTGGAAAAAGCTTACAGGACCTATCTCAAAGGTACATCCCAGCAGCTTGTCGTGTATTTTACCCGAGCCAAACAACACAACATTATAGTTTCCAAGCATAGCATTAGTATTTTTTGGATTTACGTTTTGCACAACGGTTGTAATATGAGGAAATGCCGATAAAATGTCTTGTACCAGCAATTTCTTTTGTGCAAAATTTCGCGTGCGCGTAACAATTACAAGCATAATTTCGTTGCAACTTCTGCTATAGCGCAAAATAGCGTGGCGCAGTATTCCAATTTGTGTATTTTCGTTATACGCTTTAATGCCTAAACGAGCTGCGTCTTTTGCAATAAAATTGAGAATTTTGCGCGCGCCTGGTACTTCTGACGGGCAAAAATCACACGGGATAATATGGTGAGTTCCAGGTTCAAAAAAGCCGCAGGCAATACCTGACATGCGCGCGTTAGTTTGCACCTTGCTGTTTGATTTTGAAGCGAGCGAAGCAAAAGGCACAGACAGCGGTGCAAAGGGCGTTGCTACTTTGTGCCTAAAACAGCGCGGTATGCCGCAGAGCGTCCTGTCTTTTGTACACTTCATAGGCACAATTGAGCGCAAGAGTTCTGCACAGCTTTTGCCCTGCTGGGTCACGAGCGGTTCAAAAAGCTCACGCATGTATTCATCTTTACGCATAAGCTGTTCGGAATAGGGGATATCCAGCCATTCACAACCACAATAGCCGCGAGCGCGAGTAGCAGATGCCCGTTTGCGCGGCCCACCCTGTTTATCTGCGTTTTTGTGAGCAGCGCTTGGACGCTTTGGGCACGTTTTCCCCTTGCCTTGCGCACCTTGGTTTATGGTGTGTGATGGAGCTGTTTTCTTATGTGTTTTTGCACGTTTTTGCATGGGTTTTTAAGCCGTCCTGTTCAGATTAGGTGCCACGAAGTATCAAAAACCTCGCTTGCTATGAAATTGTATCGTAATTTGTTCAAACGCTGGCGTGAGTTGCTTAAAAGTCTGCACCAAATTCATCTTGAACCTTTGGGGGGGGTACACAACGGCTACGGGCAGTTCTGCAGACAGCGCATAACAGCTACGGGCAATACATAATGACTTTTGGCAAAACTGGCAGCACATAACGGCTACCCCCCCCAGCACACAACGGCTACCCCCAACACATAACGGCTATCGCCAGCACACGACGGCACCCAAATTTACCACAAGCTTACCTGCATACAACGACCTTTGCGCAAGCATTTAAGCACGTTCTTACCCAGCCGCTCATCACGATCTATACGCTCATGCCCTATATTGTGACGTTGCCCGATATGTTGATGTTGCTTGTTGCCAATTTACGTATGCTAAAAGACAGTTTTATATAAGTTTGGGTCTTACGCATGCTTGATAAAACCGTGTTGTTCCGCGCTTTATGCACAACCACAAACACCAATAGATGTTGCTAGGAGGAAGTATGGTACAAGAAATATCGCAGGTAAAAAACTTGGCACTTGTTGGACAAGGTGGAGTCGGTAAAACCATGCTCGCCGAAGCAGCACTCCATTTAAGTGGAAAAACTTCGCGTTTGGGCGGTCATGCTGGCACAAAACCAACACTTGACTACGACCGTGAAGAAGGCGCGCGCGGTTTTTCGATTTCAACGACGCTTGCCCCCATTACATGGCATTCCTCTCGTATTAACGTCCTTGACGCGCCGTGTTACCCCGATTTTGTAGGCGACGCGTACGGCGCGCTTTCCGCTGCAGAAACAGCAGTGTTTGTTATTGACGCCTCATCGGGTCCTGGTGCTATTACCACGCGTTTGTGGTATGCCGCGCAAGACCTCTCGCTTGCTCGGGCATTGTTTATAAATCGTTTGGATCGCTCGGATGCCGATTGGCAAACAGCACTTGACCGCGCCCGTGAGCTCTATGGCGATCGTTTGGTTCCTGTGACTATGCCTATGGGTTCGGGCGAAAACTTTTTGGGCATTATTGATGTTATTCACATGCGCGCACGCTCACTTAAAGACGACGTTATTCACGAAGACGATATTCCACAAGCCTATCAAGCTGCTGCTGACGCCGCTCGTGCGCAGCTCATAGAGTTTGTCGTAGAAATTGACGACGACCTTATGATGAAATACCTTGAAGGCGAAGCTGTTACGCAAGAAGAGCTTGAAAATCTTTTGGGTAAGGCTCTGGTTGCGCGCACGTTTGTGCCTGTATTTGCTGGTGCTTGTGTTCGCGAAGAAGGCGTTACGTCACTTCTCAATGCAATTGACGAGTGGTTCCCAAGCATGAGCGATTTTGGTCGGATTCCGCTTATCAATGGCGAAGAGCTTGACATCTCGCCTGATGACACACGCCCTGTTGCGTTTGTTTTTAAATCACTCAACGATGCACAAAATGGTCGGCTTTCATTTGTAAAGGTTCTTGCAGGAACGATTGCACCATCTTGTGAGCTTATATGTGCGCGCACGCGTAAAAAAGAGCGTCTTGGCCATCTGTATCATATGTGCGGAAAAGAGCTTCTCGAAGTAAAAGAAGTGGCAGCAGGCGATGTGTGCGTTGTTCCTAAATTAGATGTTCAAACAGGAGATACCCTCTCTGTGACAGGTAAAGTAGAGGCGGCTTCGTTTAGGTTCCCCAATTCGCTGTACCGCGTTGCCATTGAACCAGATGAGCGAGGCAGTGAGGGCAAGATTTTTGCGTTCATCGAAAAAAGTGCAGCTGCAGACCCTACTTTGCATGTTGATCGCGATGAAGAAACAGGTCAAACCATCGTGTCGGCTATTGGTGAGGCTCAAGTTGCTGTTTTGCTTGATCGTTTGCAAGCACGCACGGGCTTGCATGCACATGTTGTTGCGTTGCGTATTGCGTATCGAGAAACCATACGCCGCGTGGCGTCTGCGCAAGGAAGGTACAAAAAACAAACGGGTGGCGCTGGTCAGTATGGTGATTGCTGGCTTCGTGTTGAGCCTAATCCAGATAAGGGCTACGAGTTTATAGACGAAGTGGTAGGAGGCCATATTCCACGAGGCTTTATACCAGCCATTGACAAAGGAGTGCAAGAGTGTTTGCACGAAGGCGTTCTTGCTGGTTATCCGATGATTGACCTTAAAGTTGCTGTATATGAAGGCTCGTATCATCCAGTAGATTCAAACGAAATGGCATTCAAAACGGCAGCGCGTCTGGCGTTCCAAAAAGCGGTTTCGCAAGCAGAGGCGGTTCTGCTTGAGCCAATGGCGCACATGCGCATTACGGTTCCCGATAGTTACGCAGGCTCGGTGATGGGCGACATAAGCGCGTCTCGTGGACGCGTGGAAGGCATGGATGCATGTCGTGCTCAAGGATATCTAGGTAGTACCACTATCGAGGCAACAGTTCCTTATGCCGAAGTTGTAGACTATGCAACGCGCTTGCGCTCGCTTTCTCGCGGTACAGGCGAGTATGAGTTGTCTGTTTCGGGTTATGAGCAGGTACCCCATGATATTCAACAAAAACTTGCCGACGAGTATGCGCGTCGTAGGAGCGAAGGTCGTTAGAGCTTTTGCCAGCGCTCATGCCGCGCTCGTGTTATCTGTTTGCGTTGTATTCAGCGGCCAACGGCACGTAGCGATAGTGCGCAGTGAATAGCTCGTACCTGTTTGAACGGTTGCTCTTATCGCATGTAGGAGCAACCGTTTGCATTGTTTCATGGTATGATGTACAAAGATGTACCGAAAACACTTTGTGATTTTGGGTATGATTAGTCATGCACAGCTAATTATCAGCTGTTTGTGGCTCTGTTTTTGCACTGCCCTTTCAAGTCTAAGAGGTGTGCCTGCTCGTATGGATACGATCCTGCCTATTGTTGTTACGGTTCTTTTAACCATTGCAAATGGTTACTTTTCTATGGCCGAGATGGCACTTTCTACTGCTAAACGCATACTTATTGAGCACGAAGCACAAGAAGGCGACAAGCGTGCAGCTCGTGTGCTTTTAATTACGCAAAATGACGCAGATTTTTTAGCTGCAATTCAAGTGGGAATTACTTTGCTCGGGTTTTTAAGCTCTGCGTTGGCGGCTACGAGTTTATCTGAGCCTCTTGCAAGTTTGCTTATCAATCAAAAAATGCCCCCACACCTGTCGCACATGCTAGCCACGGCACTTATTACGGTTATTGTTTCGTATTTTTCTATCGTTATAGGCGAGCTGGTTCCCAAGCGCATTGCCCTGTCGCGCCCCGAAGAGATCGCAAAGCGCGTGTCGTCCTCAATAGCTGCATTTTTAACTATCAGTAAACCTCTTGTTCTGCTTACATCCTTAAGCGCGCAGGCAGTTTGTGCCGCTTTTGGCATACACAAAAGTGAAAACAGGCAAGACGCTTCAGAAGACGAAATTCGCTATTTAGTTAAAGATTCTGGCGAGCTGTCCGAAGAAGAAAAGTCAATGATTCATGATATTTTTGATCTTGCAGACACAGTAGCTCGCGAAGTGATGATTCCTCGTGTTGATTTAACGGTTTTAGAGGATAGCGCAACGCTTGGCGAGGTTTTGGATGTTATGCAAAAAACGGGATATTCGCGTATTCCCATTTATCACGAAAATATTGACAGCATTGTAGGCATTGCGCACATCAAAGACCTGATAGGTCCATGTGTTGACGAACGTTGCATAGGAAATCCTGTGGTTAGTTATCTGCGCAAAGCCGAATTTGTTCCCGACACCAAAGACATTATTCCGCTTCTTTCGGAAATGCGACAAAATCACGAACAAATGGTAATCGTGGTAGATGAATATGGTGGTACTGCAGGCGTTATCACCATTGAGGACATTGTCGAAGAAATTGTGGGCGAAATTGAAGACGAGTTTGACCCCGACAATAAGTATTTAACCAAAATCAACGATCATGAATGGATCGTAGACGGAAGATTTTCGGTTGATGATGCGCGCGAGCTGGGCTGGCCTCTACAAGACGGCGAGGGTTTTGAAACAGTTGCGGGCTTTATTCTCGATATTGCCGATGGCCTTCCCGAACAAGGTTCGGTATTTCATGTTGAAGGCTATACATTTCGCGTGCAATCGGTTCGTCGCAAGCGCATTTGTCGCCTGCATGTGATAGCACCCCAAGAACCAGCGTCTGTACCTGAGCTGCCAACAGATACTGACACGTCTAAGTAGTTTGTTTGCTGACACCTCTTTTGTGCGCTCGCACAGAACTTATAACTCTCACGCAGAACTTATAAAATTCAGCGCCGTTTTTAAGTGTGTGTGTTATGCTTATATGCAATTATGCATTGGTTTGCGCGTGTCTTGTTTGTGCATAGGTGCTGTGTTTTGGTGAAAGGACTACCATGAAAAGCTCTTATCAGTCATCTGTAATTTCTCTTAAGAAAGTGGCCATAGACGCAAAAAAGTTTGTAGCCACCATTGAGCTTAGCCCTAAAGCGCCTCTTATGACGTGCGACGATCTTGAAGCAACTACGCGCATTTACAATCTGTTTCCAGCTATTATTAACCATGTTTGCATGGGCGATGCGTCCGACACGTTCAAAGATGTTATGGGAAATACCGAGCTTGCGCACCTTCTTGAGCATGTATGTGTTGAGCTTTTGGCGCAAACTAATCTTGCAGGCGATATCAGCGCAGGTAAAACCTTTATCGCGCAGGAGGATACGCGCACATATACACTTGAATTTATATGCAATGATGATGTTTTGGTAACCGCGGCTTTTTCGAGCGCAATTTGGATTATGAATTGGGCTTTTGGTGGCGCACGTGGTACTAAGCCAAATGTTGAGGCCATTGTTTCGGGTTTGTGTGCGCTTATAGATTCTCTGCCTTCCGAACTTGGACTGCCGCCTGAAGCGCGCGCGTCTGTTGAGGACAGTGCTGCTGCTTGTGACAAAGCAGAAGATAGTGACACCGCCGAGGAAAGCGATGATGCCGAAGCAAGCGACGACGAAGCTTGTGACAATGCCGAGGCAAGCGACGTTGCAGATCACAACGGTGGTACCGAAGATAACTTAGATATTGCGGACGCTCAGCCTGAGAAAATCAACAACACACCGTCAGCTGAAAACGCTGATAATGAGGCAGAAAGTGCAGAGAGCACAGAGAGAGCAGACGCCGAACCAGCTGAGAAAACTCCTGCTGATACAGAATCCGCTGCTATAGAATCTGTTGATACAGCGTCGCCTGTTGCAGATTCTAGTGCTGAGGCTTCTGATGAGTTGCCTATAGAACCAAAACCAGCACCTGTGCCACAAGAAACTTCTCGTACTACAAGCACAGAAGACGCACCTGCAGATAAGAAAACGTCTCGTCAAAATAAAAGCAACTCAAAACGCGCTGACTTAGACGGTACTATGAAGCTGCCTCGTTCTAGAAGAATACGTTAAACAGTTACATAGCAACACGGCTTACACACAATTTTGTTCATCGTCTGCAGTGCGTATGCGTAGCGCAATATGCATAACGTAGCAGTAAACTCTTGTTTATGGCTGCCAAGTTAGTGTTTGCACACGCCGCGCCATAGACGCCGAGCTCTTTGTATCCTGACTTTTTTATGCAAAAGCATAGTTTAGTGTTATTCACTAAAATTTTTGGTTAAGATATTTATATACGTAATTACACACATATTATTGTGTGAGGGAAATACTTTTTATAATCATTTATTTGTATTATACGTATTGGATCGACGTACTTGCGCGAAGCTGTGCATATTCGTTCAGCCAGTATATTTAGATTTTTCTCAATAATTACAGACACATAACAAATATGTTTTGAAATAAAAAAGGGGAGGTTTATGGCTACATCGGCAAAAAATACTGAATTATCTTATTCAAATACTCAAATTGTTTCAATTTTAACTAAAAGCATGCGAGAATACACGGTCCCTGCGTTGTTAACGCCGCTTTTTGTAGTAGCACAGGTGGCTTTTGAATGTTCTATTCCGTTTTATACGGCATTTCTTATCGATACTATTAAACAGGGAACAAATCTTCAAACCATTATGTATATGGGAGGTATATTGGCCTGTATTTCTCTGGTGTCACTTGCTTTTGGCATGTTAGCAGGTTACACAAGCTCATATGCAGCGTGTGGTTTGGCAAAAAATTTACGCCACGATATTTTTAAGAGTACGCTTCATTTTTCATTTTCTATTATTGATAAATTCTCGTCTTCCAGTTTAGTAACTCGTCTTACGACAGATGTTATGAATGTGCAGTTTGCAGGTATTCAGATTTTAACGATTGCAATTAGGGCACCTATAGTTATTTGCGCTGCTTTGGTTGCCTCTGTTTTAATGGTTGGCTGGAGCGCTTGGGTTTACCTGGGAACATCGCTTATTATGTGTGTAGGGCTCGCTGTAGTTATATACTTTGGCGTGCGCATTTTTCGCCGTGTGTTTCCTAAGTATGACCGCCTTAATCAAATTATCGAAGAAAATATTTTAGGTATTCGTGTGGTAAAGAGCTTTACGCGCGAGGATCACGAGGCAAAAAAATTCTCCTCTGCAGCTGATGATCTCTTTTGTGATTATACACAAGGCGCGCGATTAATGTCACTAAATGCTCCTCTTATGAGCATGGCAAGTTATACAATGTTTACGCTTGTGCTATTTTTTGGTAGCTATGCAATTATTTCAACACGAGGCACCAACCTTGATATAGGTCAGCTTTCAGCGCTTATTACCTATGGCTTTCAAATTCTTATTGGTTTTCTTATGCTTTCGTTTGTGTTTATTGCAATCGTTATTTCCGAAGAAAGTGCTTTGCGTATCTGTGAGGTTCTTCAACAGCAGAATAACATTACAAATCCGCCTACTCCTATAATGCACGTGCCTGATGGGTCTATTTCTTTTCGTAACGTTTCATTTAGATATACACCTACTTCGCGGCATAGAGCGCTCAAAAATGTTTCAGTAGACATACATTCAGGCGAGACGGTAGGGATTTTGGGTATGACTGGGTCTGCAAAAACTACGCTCATTCAGCTTATTGCGCGTATGTATGACGCTACCGAAGGAGAAGTGCTGGTAGGCGGTCATAATGTTCGTGAATACGATATAGAGTCGTTGCGTAAAAACATTGGATACGTTTTGCAAAAAAGTGTGCTTTTTAGAGGTACTCTTAAAGACAATTTGCGCTGGGGTAATCCTTTGGCAGATGACCAAGAAATTATGGCGGCTTGTAAGGCGTCTTGTGCTGATGAATTTATCCAAACACTTCCACATGGTCTTGAATCTTTTGTTGAACAGGGAGGTTCTAATTTTTCTGGAGGTCAAAAGCAGCGGTTGTCAATTGCGCGCGCTCTTATTAAGCGTCCAAAAATTTTGATTTTTGATGATTCAACCAGTGCTGTTGATACTAAAACCGATGCACATATCCGAGCTGAGCTTGCGCGCTCGTTGCCAGCTACTACAAAAATTATCATTGCACAACGCACGTCGTCTTTGCGCGGTGCCGACAAAATTATTGTAATGGAAAAGGGCGAGATTCTAGCAGTTGGTACGCATAGTACCCTTATGCATGAATGCGAATTTTATCGCGAAACGCACCTGTCGCAAATGCATGAATCTTATGAGGAGGCGATCAATAATGCATAACCAAACATATGAAAAGCACGACGCCGAGCAGCTTGAATGTACCTCGCACAAAGGCATAGTGTCCTCAAATGAGCGTAAGAATTCAGAAGATGATAAAAAAGATTTAATGCTTTTTACCACAAATTTTATGCGCCTCATGTCTATGATATTTCATTTTTATCCCTATATGTTTATAGGCATACTACTAACCATACTTACCAGTGCGGTTATTTCTGCGCTTCCCCCTATCTTTATGCAGCAAATTTTAGCTGTCATAGCCAAATATTGGCAGTCGGGTGATTGGCACGCGGCAATTCCTTATATAAGTTCTAGTATTATCGCGTTGATATGTGTGTATGTGTGCGCTCTTGCTTCTACTACTATTGGCACTCAACTTTGCGCGGTATTTACCGAATCAACCATCAATAAGCTTAGGAAGCTCATGTTTTCGCACATGGACTCTTTGCCACTTTCGTATTTTGATAAACGCTCTCATGGTGACATTATGTCTATGTACACCAATGATGTGGACGCGCTTAGACAAATGCTTTCGCAAAGCTTGCCCAACGTTGCCATGACGCTGGTTACTATGGCAACTCTAACTGCAGTTATGCTGTATTACAGTGCGTCATTGATGATAGTGGTAATTCTTGGTGTGGGCTGTGCCGCTGCGGTCACAAAAATAGTTGGCAAAAAGAGTGCGGGGTATTTTCTTGCTCAACAGAACGAAACAGGTAATGTAGAGGGTTTTGCACAAGAGTACATGAACGGTCTTAAGGAAATCAAGGTGTTTACCCATGAGACACAAAGTCTTGAGGCGTTTGACCAGGCAAATGAAAAGTTATTTGTAGTTTCACATAAAGCAAACTTAACAGCAAATATGCTCCCACCACTTATTTTTAATATTGGAAACCTTGCTTATGTAATGGTTGCTCTTGCAGGGGGTATATGCCTGCTGTATAACCTACCCAATGTAAGTCTTTCGGGCATGGCGCTCTCACTGGCGGTGGTCATTCCATTCTTAAATATCACTAAGCAATTTGTGGGACAAATAGCGCAAATATCGCATCAAATCAATTCGATTGTAATGGGGTTTGCAGGAGTATCTCGTATTTTTCACTTGCTCGATGAGCTACCCGAACAAGACGAAGGCTATGTGACATTGGTTAATGTAGAAAAAGCGTGTGACGCCAAGGGACAATCTTGCTTGCGCGAGGTTGATACGTGTACAAACCTTTGGGCATGGAAACATCCCCATACTGCAAGTCAAGAAGTTACCTATACGCCTTTATGTGGCGACGTTTTGCTGGAAAACCTCGATTTTGCATATGAGCCCAATAGACTCATTTTGCACGATATTTCCATTCATGCACAACCTGGGTATAAAATTGCTTTGGTGGGTGCTACGGGTGCTGGTAAAACAACTATCACCAACCTGCTCAATAGATTTTATGAGGTTGCAGACGGAAAAATACACTACGATGGTATTAACCTGACCAAGATAAAAAAACACGATCTTAGAAAATCTTTAGGCATCGTACTTCAAGATGTGAATTTGTTCACGGGTACAGTTATAGACAATATTAGGTATGGGCGTCTTGACGCGAGCGACGAAGAGTGCATGCAGGCGGCTCATTTAAGTGGTGCTGATACCTTTATAGAACGTCTGCCTGATGGCTATGAAACACGCATTACTGACAACGGTTCTAATTTAAGCCAAGGACAGCGACAGTTGCTTGCTATCGCTCGTGCCGCAGTAGCAAATCCTCCCGTAATGATTTTGGATGAAGCAACAAGTTCTATTGATACTCATACCGAAGAATTGGTTCAAAAGGGTATGGACGCACTTATGCGGGGTCGTACGACCTTTGTTATTGCACATAGATTATCTACCGTGAGAAATGCGGATGAAATTGTGGTATTGGATCACGGCCGTATCGTTGAGCGTGGATCTCATGACGAGTTACTTTTAGCTAAGGGAGTATATTATCAACTGTATACAGGTGCGTTTGAACTAGAATAGGCATAGAGTGCCAAAAGTGTTTTACATGTGCTGACAAGTACCGTATCAGTTGATTTTTACTAAATACGTGGTGGTACTCATGGTTTTTACGCACGAAAAAGCACTTTTATGTTTCAACTTTGCCATGAGTGCGCTACACTAATATCGCGAGAGATTATTACGTTACATATGAACCTGAATATAACTGTATATTCGGCTTTCAAGGAGGAAATATGAGCGCAAAAGGAACTCTGGGTTTTATTGCTGGTAGCATTGTTGGTGTTGCTGCCGGAGTTGCCGTAGGTATTTTAGTGGCTCCTCGTTCGGGCAAAGAGAGTCGCGCGCTTGCCGCCGATGCAATTAATGATGCATGGGATAATGCAAGAGATTCCTATGAGCGTAATTCAGCATTAGTAAATGATAAATTTGATGCTATGCGCCCAACCATTAGCGCAACTACCGACGAGCTTCGCGCTAAGGTAGATCGTGCGCGTGAGCGCATGGATTTGCTGCGTAACTCGATTTCTGAAGCTGTTGCAAATTCAACGGCGGCTGTTCATCAGGTTGTGGATCACGAGGGTGAAGGCGCTCATATAGAGGTTGTGGAGTCGGCCGAACCTGCTAACGCCTAGTATATATGCAGATATCATGGTAAAGCGTAGCATGGATAGTGCTACGCTTTTTGTATATCCATGTAATGTGTTGCGTCGCATGATCTTTGTAAGATCTTTTTGGGGAAGTGAGAGGCCGTGAGCATAGAACGAATTTCGCAGTGTGTGAATAAAAAAGCATACATTATACGCACAAAAACATCTAGCGGTGTAACGGTTGAACACAAAAAGCCGTTGGGTAAAGTTCATTTTGCCCTGTTTACACCTGCAGGTGATAGGCTTGTTGGCTTTCTTATTAAACGACCAGACATGCTGTGGATGTTCAAGCGTAAAGATATATTTGTTCCCTTAGATGTGTGCCATTTACAAGGCTCTGAGCTGCACATTCATGCGTCTATGCGCCAATTGGGGAAATCGGCTCTTTCGCGCTTAGCTCTTGATTGGGACAGCTGTATCATTTGGCAAGGGATGGATGTTGTATCGCAGGACAAGCAGATGATTGGCCATATTAGCGACGTGGCGCTTAACGCCAGTTCGGGAGCTGTTTTAGCGTTTATTATCGACGATGGAAAAATTGCCTCGCGCTTAGTTGGACACATTAAAAT